>CAVFER010000038.1:6696-26803 GCA_963621525.1 bacterium
ATAAAAAGCATGATGTGAAGATTCTTTCGGCATCAGATGAAGGAGATGCAGATTTTCTGGTATATGGATATATGAACCGAGGAACCTATGAAGGACAGATGGGGGTGGTTTTTTATCATTATGATGAAGAGAGTCATATGGTCCGAGAGAAGTTTTTTGTGCCGGTTTCTACAGGTTTTGACCAGCTGGAATCGGATATCCGTACATTGGCGTATCTGGGAGATAATGGCATGACCTATATTTTGTTAAACGGAAAAGTAACGGGGATCGATTTAAACAGCAATGAATCAGTGACTGTGGCCTATGGATTAAGCCAGGGCAATTTCGCAGTAAGTGCAGATGGAAGCAGGATAGCATGGCAGGAAGGAAACGACGCTTATCACTGGGAAACGGTTCATGTAATGGATTTTAATACTGCACAAAAGCAGGACATTACAGCAGAAGCGGGAGATTATGTGCAGGTGCTTGGCTTTGTAGGAAGTGATCTGATCTATGGTTTTGGTCACGAAAGCGATCTGTGGGTTGCAAATGGGACTGTAAAAGAACTTCCGATGTATGCCATGTACATTGCCGATAATGAGATGAACATCCAAAGTGAATACAAAAAACCGGGGATTTATATTTCTGATGTAACGGCAGAAGATGGCCGGATCCATTTAAAACGTATGGTAAAACTGGGTGAAAACCAGTATGAGTATCAGGATGAGGACACTATCGTATGCAACCAGAAGGTGGATGTGGATTCATTTGAGGGGCTTGGCTGGTATGCATCCCAGGAAAAAGGACGGGTCTATTTTGTACAGACTGATAGCGATATTAAGTCTTCTTCTGTGAAAACAGAATTACCAAAGGCATTTTCTTATGAAAATACAAGCACTTTAGAACTTGCCGGCAGACAAAATACGGCAGAAGACGGAAACCTTATTTTCTATGTTTATGGCGGTGGAAGGTATTTGGGAAGCTTTAAGAATTTTGGAGAAGCAGTGAATACAGCTTACGATAAAATGGGCTATGTAATGGACCAGGATCAGCATCTTGTATGGGACCGTATTAACAGAAAGCCAATCCGAAGTTTGAAGGATCCGGCTGAACAGGCAAGAGAGTTGCTTTCCTATATGGATAGTTTTGGGGAGAATAAGCTGCAGGAAAGCGGGCTGATGACTTTTGATGCTTCCGGATGCAGTGTAAATCAGGTGTTGTATTTTGTTGATAAAGGCATTCCGGCAGTGGCTGTTATGCCGGGCGGATCCTATCTGCTTTTATATGGTTATGACCAGTATAATGTAAGCATCTATGATCCGGTTACCCAGGAGACCTATAAAATGGGCCTGGGAGATGCAAATTCATACTTCTCCGGTGCTTATAATGGCTTTTTATGCGGCCTGAAGGTGGAATAAAATACTATAGTGGCAGGCACTTTTGGAACCGAAAGTGCCGTATGACAACGTAGCGGTTGTGGGAATTTGCTGTATTTAAATGCGGGAGCCACGGCAAATTCCATTGCTGTTCATGCAGTGCATGAACAACAATAAAAATGCAACACACTTTACAAATCCTGTTCTTATGGTATAATCTAATGGATGTAAATAAAATGTGAACGGATTTTTATAAAATTCTTAAGAACTGTTAAAAGGATATAAGCAACAGAGGTGTGTAATGGAACAATATATTATAAAAGGCGGTAATCCGTTAGTGGGCGATGTGACCATCAGCGGTGCCAAGAATGCTGCATTAGGTATTCTGGCCGCCTCAATCATGACGGATGATGATGTACTGATCGATAACCTTCCGGATGTAAGAGATATTAATGTAATGCTGGAAGCTATCCAGGAGATCGGTGCAAGAGTAGAGCGTATCGACCGTCATACAGTAAAGATCAACGGCAGCGGCATTAAAGAAGTGTCAGTTGATGATGAATATATCCGCCGTATCCGCGCCTCTTATTATTTTATCGGCGCACTGCTGGGAAAATATAAGAGTGCTCAGGTGCCCCTTCCGGGCGGATGCAATATTGGAAGCCGCCCGATTGACCAGCATATTAAAGGTTTCCGTGCGCTGGGAGCAGATGTGCAGATCGAATGCGGCGCAGTGATCGCTCATGCCATTGATCTGGTAGCAAGTCATATTTATCTGGATGTAGTTTCTGTAGGAGCAACCATTAATATTATGATGGCAGCAGCTATGGCAGAAGGACAGACAATCCTTGAAAATGCGGCAAAAGAGCCTCATATTGTAGACGTAGCCAACTTCTTAAACAGTATGGGAGCTAATATTAAAGGTGCCGGTACCGATACGATCCGTATCCGTGGTGTAGGAAAGCTTCATGGAACCGAGTATTCTATTATTCCGGACCAGATCGAAGCAGGTACTTTTATGTGCGCAGCAGCAGCTACCAGAGGAGATGTTATGGTGAAAAACGTGATTCCGAAACATCTGGAAGCTATTTCTGCAAAGTTGATCGAGATTGGCTGTGAAGTCATTGAATTTGATGACGCTGTGCGCGTAGTTGGAAAACCATCCCAGAGACATACAGATATCAAGACTCTGCCTTATCCGGGATTCCCTACAGATATGCAGCCTCAGATGGCTGTTACACTGGCATTGGCAAGCGGTACCAGCATGGTAACAGAGAGCATTTTCGAGAACCGCTTTAAGTATGTGGACGAATTAACACGTATGGGAAGCCATATTAAGGTAGAAGGAAATGTAGCTGTTATTGATGGCGTTGCAGGTCTTACCGGAGCTCAGGTAAATGCTCCGGACCTTCGTGCAGGAGCAGCGTTGGTGATTGCCGGATTGGCTGCTGAAGGTTATACAGTAGTAGATGAGATCGGCTATATCCAGAGAGGTTATGAGTGCTTTGAAGAGAAGCTTCAGGCTCTTGGTGCAGTGATCGAAAAAGTAGATTCTGAGCGTGCGGTACAGAAGTTTAAACTGCGCGTAGGCTGATTGAGAAAAATAGATATTGACATACCTGCATAAATCCATTAAGATATGTGAGGTAATCCGCTGAGATTTACAATTAAAAAGTTTGTAATATCCCTTATTCAGAGTGATGGAGGTACAAAGGACCTGCGAAGTCACGGCAACCCCGGTTGAGTATGTGAAAGCAAGATGTGCATGCAAAAGGGCCGGAAGGTGCCAGCCTGAGCGAGGAGCAGAAAGTACGGTGAATCCGGAATACTGCTTGATCGAGCAATAAGAGGAGTTGAAGATCTGCTGTTTTCAAGTCCGCAATTGCTGCGGACTTTTTTCTTGCAAGATTCCAGATTTACGAAACAATGTGCTAAACAATATATACAATCAAAATGCTCTGAGAGAGCATAAGAAAAGAAGGAGAACAAATGGAGAGAAGATTATTTACTTCCGAATCTGTAACTGAAGGGCATCCGGACAAAATGTGTGATGCCATTTCCGATGCTATTCTTGATGCGTTAATGGAACAGGATCCAATGAGCCGTGTTGCTTGTGAGACTGCTACCACTACAGGACTTGTAGTAGTAATGGGTGAGATCACGACCAAGGCTTATGTAGATATCCAGAAGATCGTACGTGAGACTATCCGCGAGATTGGATATGATCGTGCAAAATATGGCTTTGACTGTGATACCTGCGGTGTTTTAACGGCGATCGATGAACAGTCTGCTGATATCGCTCTTGGTGTTGACAAGGCATTAGAGGCAAAGCAGGCTGGTGAAAAGCTCATGAGCGAGGAAGAGTTAGACGCTATCGGTGCCGGCGACCAGGGTATGATGTTTGGCTTTGCAACGAATGAGACGGAAGAATATATGCCTTATCCTATTTCTATGGCTCACAAGCTGGCAAGACGCCTTACAGAGGTAAGAAAGAACGGTACCTTAAAGTATCTTCGTCCGGATGGGAAGACTCAGGTTACTGTAGAATATGATGAAAATGACAAACCGGTACGTCTGGATGCGGTTGTTCTTTCTACTCAGCATGATGAGAATGTAACTCAGGAGCAGATCCATGAGGATATTAAGAAATATGTATTTGATGAGATCATCCCGGCTGACATGGTAGATGAGAATACCAAGTTCTTTATCAATCCAACCGGCCGTTTTGTGATCGGAGGACCTCACGGAGATAGTGGTCTGACCGGGCGTAAGATCATCGTAGACACTTACGGTGGTTACGCTCGCCACGGCGGCGGCGCATTCTCCGGAAAGGACTGCACAAAGGTAGACCGTTCCGCAGCATATGCAGCACGTTACGTTGCAAAGAATATCGTAGCAGCAGGACTGGCTGACAAGTGCGAGATCCAGCTGTCTTATGCTATTGGTGTTGCGCATCCAACTTCTATTATGGTTGATACTTTTGAAACCGGAAAGGTAAGCAATGAGAAGTTAGTTGAGATCATCCGTGAAAACTTCGACCTGCGCCCGGCTGGTATCATTAAGATGCTTGACCTGCGTCGCCCGATCTACAAGCAGACTGCTGCTTATGGTCACTTTGGCCGTCATGATGTAGATCTTCCGTGGGAGAAGTTAGACAGGGTTGAAGATCTGAAGAAGTATCTGTAGTTTCTGCAGGAGAAGAGAGCAGGATCACGGATTGTGTTAAAATAAAAACAATTTAAAAGTCTGTAAAAAGTATTAAAAAAGAAAATCGCCTGAATAAAATCAAAGACAGGATTGCATAGTTCCTTGTTTCAGGCGATTTTTTTGTATTTAATAAAAAACAGGGTTGACAATTCTATGTTAATAGGATACAATGCCTAGTAGAAGATTGATAATAAATTAACAAAAAAACAGTCTACATAATTAACATGAACATATTCAAACCATAACAAACACAAAGGGAATCATGGAGGAAATGGAAATGGCAAAGAAAACAGAGCAGATTGTTCCGGAGATCATTGACAGCGTAGAAGGCTTAAACGCAAAGATGGCAGCAATGCGTCAGGCGCAGAAAGTATTCGCAACCTATACACAGGAGCAGGTTGATAAGATCTTCTTTGCAGCAGCAAGCGCAGCAAACAAGATGCGTATTCCGCTGGCAAAGATGGCAGTAGAAGAGACCGGAATGGGAATCGTAGAAGATAAGGTCATCAAAAATAACTACGCAGCAGAGTACATTTACAATGCATACAAAGATACCCAGACCGTTGGTGTGATCGAAGAAGATAAGGAATACGGCATTAAGAAGATCGCAGAGCCGATCGGCCTGATCGCAGCAGTTATTCCAACTACCAACCCAACATCCACAGCAATCTTTAAAACACTGATCTCCTTAAAGACCAGAAATGCAATTATCATTTCCCCACATCCAAGAGCTAAAAAGAGTACCATTGCAGCAGCAAAGGTAGTTCTGGATGCAGCAGTTGCAGCTGGTGCACCGGAAGGTATCATCGGATGGATCGATGTTCCGTCTCTTGATCTGACAAATGAAGTTATGAGAGATGCAGATATCATCCTGGCAACCGGCGGTCCTGGAATGGTTAAAGCAGCTTATTCTTCCGGAAAACCTGCACTTGGCGTAGGTGCCGGAAATACACCGGTTATCATTGATGACACTGCAGATGTACGTATGGCAGTTAATTCCATTATCCATTCTAAGACCTTTGATAATGGTATGATCTGTGCTTCTGAGCAGTCCGTAACTGTTCTGGAGTCTGTATACGAAGCTGCTAAAAAGGAATTTGAATACAGAGGCTGCTACTTCTTAAAACCAGGTGAGATCGAGAAGGTAAGAAAGACCATCCTGATCAATGGTGCATTAAATGCAAAAATCGTTGGACAGTCTGCATATACGATTGCAAAGCTGGCTGGCGTAGAGGTTCCTGTAGATACCAAGATCATTATCGGTGAAGTTGAGTCTGTAGATATCAGCGAAGAGTTTGCACATGAGAAACTGTCTCCGGTACTTGCAATGTACAAGGCAAAGACCTTTGACGAGGCACTGGATAAAGCAGAGCGTCTGGTAGCTGACGGTGGTTACGGCCATACCTCTTCTCTGTACATCAATGTAAATGAAACAGAAAAGATCATGAAACATGCAGAACGCATGAAGACCTGCCGTATCCTTATTAATACACCTTCTTCTCATGGCGGTATCGGTGACTTATACAACTTCAAGCTGGCACCATCTCTGACATTAGGCTGCGGTTCCTGGGGCGGAAACTCCGTATCTGAGAACGTTGGTGTAAAGCATCTGTTAAATATCAAGACTGTTGCTGAGAGGAGAGAGAACATGCTGTGGTTCAGAGCACCTGAAAAGGTTTACTTTAAGAAGGGCTGTCTGCCTGTAGCACTGAAGGAATTAAAGGACGTTATGGGTAAGAAGAGAGCCTTCATCGTAACAGACTCTTTCCTGTACAAGAATGGATATACGCACGTTATTACTGACCGTTTAAATGAAATGGGAATCACCTATACGGTATTCTCTGATGTACAGCCAGATCCTACTTTAGCAAATGCACAGGCCGGTGCAAAGCTGATGAGAGAATTTGAGCCGGATGTGATCATCGCAATGGGCGGCGGTTCCGCAATGGATGCCGGCAAGATCATGTGGGTTCTCTATGAGCATCCAGAAGCAGATTTCATGGATATGGCAATGCGTTTCATCGATATCCGTAAGCGTGTATATACCTTCCCAACTATGGGCGAGAAGGCATACTTTGTAGCAGTTCCTACCTCTTCCGGTACTGGTTCTGAGGTTACACCATTCGCTGTTATCACCGATCAGAATACAGGCGTTAAGTATCCGTTAGCTGACTATCAGCTGCTTCCTAAGATGGCAATCGTTGATACTGACAATATGATGAGCCAGCCTAAGGGACTGACCAGCGCATCTGGTCTGGACGTTTTAGTTCATGCTCTGGAGGCATATGCTTCTGTTATGGCTACCGACTATACAGACGGCCTTGCATTAAAGGCTATGAAGAATGTATTTGAATACCTTCCAACTGCTTACAACGAGCCTGGAAACGTAGAAGCACGTCAGAAGATGGCAGACGCTTCCTGCATGGCTGGTATGGCATTTGCAAACGCATTCTTAGGTGTTTGCCACTCTATGGCACATAAATTAGGTGCTTTCCATCACCTGCCACATGGCCTTGCAAATGCACTGTTATTAAACCTGGTAATTGAGTTCAACGCTGCTGAGAACCCACGGAAGATGGGAACCTTCTCTCAGTATCAGTATCCACATACCCAGGCAAGATACGCAGAGTGTGCACGTTTCGTAGGTATCCAGGCTAAGGATGATGCTGAGGCAGTTAAGAAGCTGATGGAGAAGATCGAAGATCTGAAGAAACAGGTTGGTGTTAAATCCTCTATCCAGGCATACGGCATTGACGAGAAAGACTTCTTAGACAGACTGGATGACATGGTAGAGCAGGCATTCGATGACCAGTGCACCGGCGCTAACCCAAGATATCCTCTGATGAGCGAGATCAAGGAAATGTACTTAAGAGCTTACTACGGAAAATAATCAGTAAATATAGATCGAACCCATTGTGGGTAAAACCTTTATCCTTTGTGTTTGGAGCAGACCGTCGGCCTTTTGGGGCAGACGGTCTGTTCGTATTTGTGGGGATTGCCTATTGGTTTACACAAAGAAAACATAGTACTTTGCAGAAAAATCAGATATACTATTGGTAAAAAAAGGAAGTATAGTGGTCAACACATGGTATTGGCCGGAACGTTATATAAAAATGTTTCACGTGAAACATTTAAGTGAGAGGAAAGATAGATGGGAACAGATTTTAATAGAACAACAGAAATGGAAAATCAGGAGTTGGAATATAGAGAACTGCATCTTCACTTAGATGGTGCTATTACACCCAAGATTGCAAAGAAACTGGCGGCACTTCAGAGAATTCCCCTTTTATATGAGGGAGAACAGTTAGATAAGGTTTTGTCTGTGGGGGAAGATTGTCGAAGCTTAAATGAATTTTTAAAGTGTTTTGATCTGCCATTGCAGCTTTTACAGACTAGGGAAGGTATCAGCGAGGCTGTTTATCTGGTGCAGGAGGAGCTAAAAGCAGAAGGTCTTTTCTACGCTGAACTGCGTTTTGCACCCCAGTTGCACTGCCAGAAGGGATTATCTCAGGTACAGGTCATAGAAGCGGCTCTGGATGGCCTTAAACGCTCTACGCTGCCATGTAATCTGATCCTCTGCTGTATGCGGGGGGATGGAAATGAAAAAGCAAACGAAGAGACCGTGGAACTGGCCGGAGAATATGTAAAGAAACGTATTCTGCCAGACGGAAAGAATGGTTATGGCGTAGCAGCCATGGACTTAGCGGGAGCAGAGGCTCTTTATCCCACTTATAAATATAAGGAGCTGTTTAAGAAAGCAGTCGATAGGGGTATCCCATTTACCATCCATGCAGGGGAAGCCGGCGGGGCCGGTGAGGTGGCATGCGCCATTGAAATGGGAGCATCAAGGATCGGACATGGCGTAAGAAGTTATGAGGACCCGGCAGTAGTGCGTATGATCCGTGAAAAAGGTATTACCCTGGAAATGTGCCCGACCAGTAACCGGATCACCAAAGCAATCTCGGATATGAAAAAATATCCTATAAAAGAATATTTAAACCAGGGAATCAAAGTGGCCGTATGTACGGACGATATGGCTATCTGCCGCACAGAACTTAAGAAAGAATTTGACTATCTGAAAGCCATTATGGGGCTGACAGAAGATGAAAAAGATCAGATAATAAAGAATACGAAAATGGGAGCTTTTTTGTAATATAATTACTTAATATAGTTACTTTCTCTCAATATAATTACTTCTTGACTTTAATAAATTAACTTGCTATACTTTTTTTAAAGTGTTTGCTTAATAAAGCAAGCATCCCCGGGAAAGCTGAATTCCCCAATGAGTTTCAGTATTTTCCCATTTAAGTAACTGTTCAGAGAATGGGGTATGAACAGCTGCAAACTTAATAAAAACCAAGGAGGGTTATCCAAATGTCTTACGTTGACGAGATTTACGAAAAAGTTGTAGCACAGAATCCGGGTGAGCCTGAATTTCACCAGGCCGTAAAAGAGGTTCTGGATTCCTTAAGACTGGTTATTGACGCAAATGAGGAGAAATACCGCAAAGCCGGTATCCTGGAGCGTTTCACAGAGCCAGAGCGTATCGTTTCTTTCCGTGTACCGTGGGTAGATGACAATGGAAAGGTTCAGGTAAACAAGGGTTATCGTGTACAGTTCAACAGTGCGATCGGACCGTATAAGGGCGGACTTCGTTTCCATCCGTCTGTTAATCAGAGCATTTTGAAATTCTTAGGTTTCGAGCAGACTTTGAAGAACTCTCTTACAGGACTTCCTATGGGCGGCGGCAAAGGTGGTTCCAACTTTGATCCTAAGGGCAAATCTGACCGTGAAGTTATGGCGTTCTGCCAGAGTTTTATGACAGAACTGTACCGTCACATTGGAAAGGATACAGACGTTCCGGCAGGTGATATCGGTGTAGGCGGCAGAGAGGTTGGCTACCTGTTTGGTCAGTACAAGAGAATGACTGGTTTATATGAAGGTGTTTTAACCGGTAAGGGATTAACCTTTGGTGGTTCTTTAGCAAGAACACAGGCAACAGGATATGGCCTGATCTACATGTTAGATGAGATGTTAAAGCACAACGGAAAGGAGATCGCAGGAAAGACAGTTCTGGTTTCCGGTTCCGGTAACGTTGCTATCTATGCAGTTGAGAAAGTTCAGCAGTACGGTGCAAAGGTCGTTGCAATGAGCGATTCCAACGGTTATATCTACGATACAGACGGTATTAAATTAGATGTTGTTAAGGAGATCAAGGAAGTACGCAGAGGACGTATCAAAGAGTACGTAGAGGCTGTTCCTACCGCTGTTTACACAGAAGGTAAGGGAATCTGGACCATTCCTTGCGATATCGCACTTCCATGCGCAACCCAGAACGAACTGAATCTGGATGATGCGAAGACTCTTTTAGCAAATGGCTGCTTTGCAGTTGCTGAAGGTGCTAACATGCCTTCCACAAGAGAAGCTACAGACCTGTTCGTTGAGAAGAAGATTCTGTTCATGCCTGGTAAGGCAGCTAACGCAGGCGGCGTTGCCACCTCCGGTCTGGAGCAGAGCCAGAACTCTTTAAGATTGTCCTGGACCTTTGAAGAAGTTGATGAGAGACTGCACAAGATCATGATCGACATCTTTGCAAAGGCAGCAGATGCAGCTGAAAGATACGGAGTACCTGGAAATTATGTAGCAGGTGCGAATATTGCCGGATTTGAGAAGGTAGTAGATGCGATGATCGCTCAGGGTATTGTATAATAGTTGAAGTAATTTAAATTTGGAATCCTGCACATAGCCGAAGCCGGGTTGTGTGCAGGATTTTTATTGTTTGAATAATCCGAATAATCGCTTTGTTTGCTCATACGGATTTAATGGCCAGCAATAAAGAAGAAAAGACCAGGTACTGGGGATACCTGGTCTTTTCTGTACACATATGTGTATAAAGGGGGGATAAAATGTTTGTGTGAAAGGGGGAGGTCCCTTTCGGTTTTCTCTTGCTTACATTGCTTATTATATATCCGATACATTGTAAAAACCATTGTAATGTGCGTAAAGAATATTGCAAATCGCACAAAGTTTGCTACAATAGAATTGAATTTCCGTTGCTGGTCATGCAACGCATGAACAGTAACATGATTTGGTACTATGCAACAAAAAGAGGGAGACCATGTATCAGGAAGCCAGTTTTAAAACAAGTCAGGTAGTATATGCCCATACCCGCAGTGATGATGCGGATATGGAGTATAAGATGCACTGCCATAACAGTTATGAGATTTACTATATGGTAAAAGGGAATGTGGAATATTTTCTGGAGGGGACTTCTTATGCACCAAAGCCCGGAAGTCTTCTGATCATTCCGCCAAACTGCTTTCACGGACTGCGGGTGCTTGACGGCAGTGAATATCACAGGATCCGTCTGCACTTTGTGCCGGAGCTTTTAACAGAGAAAGAAAGACAGCTGCTTTTGGGTATCCTTGGAGGAAAATGGGGATATATGGAGGAACAGTTCCGGGCAGAATGGTATTTTAATTCACTGGAAGAATGCGGTTCCTATAGCAGAGAATTACAGGATATTGCAATTCGCGCACGGATCATATCTTTTTTGGCCTATTTATCTGCAATGTATGAAAAAGGTGCCGGACGTGGTCCGGGCAAGGAAAATGTGGCACAGGAAATCCTGCGATACATTAATGAGCATCTGACGGAGCATCTTACCTTAGAGGGACTTGCAGAGAAATTTTATATGAGCAAGAATCATCTGACAGCTATTTTCAAGCAGGCTGCAGGCACAACGGTAGCCAGGTATATCTTATATAAAAGGATGACCATTGCAAGAAAAGAGCTGGCCGGCGGAACACCGGCGGCAGAGGCTGCGGTAAAAGCCGGTTTTGGAGATTATTCAAGCTTCTTTCGGGCTTACCGGAAAATGTTTGGCTGTGCGCCTTCAGACCAGCAGGCAATGGAACTGCCGGATATGGATAAGAGCGGGGATTTTTAAGACCAGTTGAGGATAGCATTTGATGCGTTTTCTCAATAAAGAAAAGAGGATTGTATCGTGAAAATGATTGTGTTATGATTATTCCCGGCATTTTTGCAAGGAAGGGCAGAAGTCAGGAAATAAAGCAGAAATGAATGAAAAGAACATAAGAAAGTAAACGGAGGAGAAAGTAATGCAGTCATTACTGAATGTGCCGGCGGAAGTTGTGTCGGCCAATATTAATGCAGCTGTTACAAAGGCAGCGGCAAAGAAAAGGCGCATTTTTGTCCTGGGGATCATGGCAGGCGCATTTATTGCTATGGGAGCTCAGTCAAGCAGCCTGGCAGTCCACACTATTTCCGATGTGGGGATCGCAAGGACCCTTGCGGGGTGCATTTTCCCGGTAGGACTCATGATGATCGTGTTTGTAGGCGGAGAACTGTTTACCGGGGACTGTATGATGTCCATGGCGTGTATGAAAGGCCGTATGGGCTTTGGCAGCCTTTTAAGGACCCTTTTAATTGTTTATCTGGGGAATTTTGCAGGAGCAGTGCTGATCGCCTTCCTGGTGGCTCACAGCGGGCAGTATGATTATTCTGCCGGGGCGTTAGGCGCTTATACTATAAAAACGGCAGTGGGAAAAACCGGTTTAAGTTTCGTGCGGGCGTTGTTTTCAGGTGTTTTGTGCAATATCCTGGTGTGTGCGGCAGTGTTAATGGCGGCAGCTGCAAAAGATATTGCAGGAAAAGTACTGGCAATCTTTTTTCCGATCCTTGCTTTTGTAATATCTGGTTTTGAACATTGCGTGGCAAATATGTATTATATTCCTGCAGGCATTTTTGCGGCAGGAAACCCGTCCTATGTGCAGAAAGCCCAGGAACTGTACGGGCTGGGAGCAGAAAAACTGGCCGGGCTTAACTGGGTAAGTTTTGCAGCTGCAAATCTGCTGCCTGTTACTATTGGAAATATTATAGGCGGTGCTATTATGGTTGGCGGCGTGTGCTTTTATCTGCATGGGAAGGCAGAGATATAGTAGACATAATAGAAATATAGAAATGGAAGATCTCCTTTACTGGCGGTAAAGTGCCGGTAAGGGGGATTTTTTTTGTTCAAAAATTTACAATGGTTTTACTGTTTCGTGATAGATGTCAAGGCTTTACAACACTATAATCGGAAACTGTGAAACGAAAAAACAATCCTATTGACGGACAAACGCGAGGAGAAAAACATTATGAAAAAACATTTGAAATGCCTTACTGCACTTTGCATGGCTGGTGCCATGATTTCCATGACCGGATGTGGTTCATCCAGTCAGAATACTACCACAGATACTACTGCAGGATCCGCTGCTTCCGAAACTTCCACTTTCGCAGAGAGTACTGCTTCTGGTGACAGTTCCAAAACCGTCATCGAGTATTGGCACTGCAACGCAGAGAACCAGGGCGGACTTACCGTAGATGAGCTGGTGAAAAAATTTAATGAAAACAATGACCATATTGAAGTCGTTGCGAAATACAACCCGGATATGTACAAGGGCCTGATGCAGAACTTGCAGGCAGAGGCCGCTACCGGCAATACACCGGCTCTGGTACAGATCGGATGGGCATTCCTGGATTACTTTTCCAACAATTTTTCCTACACTTCTCCGCAGGATATCATCGACCAGTATGATGCTTCTGACAAGACTTTCCTGACCGACAACTTCCTTGCGAACATTCTGGACCTTGCAGTTAACAGTGATGGCGAACAGGTCGGCATTCCGTATTCCTTAAGCAACCCGGTTCTCTATATTAACCGGGATCTGCTGAAGGAGGCAGGACTTTCCGAAGAGGGACCGAAGACATGGGAAGAGGTTGATACCTTTGCCAGAACCGTTCAGGAGAAGACAGGCAAGTATGGTTTTTACATGCAGGAGCCGGCTGACTTCTGGGCACAGCAGGGTCTGATCGAGAGCAATAACACTTCCATGCTGACTAAGACCGCTGACGGAAAGAACCAGGCAAGCTTCGCAAGCGCGGAAGGTATTCAGGCCATGCAGATGGTTGCAGACCTTATCAAGGACGGCGCAGCTCTCCATGTTTCCTGGGATGAGGGCTGCCAGAGCTTCATCGACGGCAACTGCGCAATGCTCTACACTACCATTGCCCGCCGCGCATCTGTTCAGAAGAGCGCACAGTTCGATGTTGCCACCGTTAAATCCCCAACCTGGGGCAGCAACCCGCGTAAAGTTCCGGCAGGCGGATGCTTCTTAGCTATCACCGCCCAGACCGACGATCAGAAAGCAGCAGCATGGGAGTTTGAGAAATACCTCTACAGCGTGGAATCCATGGCTGCATGGACGATTGGAACCGGTTATGTACCGCCGAGAAAAGATGTTGCGGATGCTGAGAACGGACTGAAATCTTTCCTGGCTGAGAACGAGATGATGAAGGCGGCTATTGAGCAGATGGATGGTGTGGTTTCCTGGACCTCCTTCCCGGGTGATGCAGGTCTTCAGGCTGAACAGATGCTTCTGGACATGAGAGACCAGATCTTTGGCGGACAGGTAACTGCTGAGGAAGGCATGACTTCCACCCAGAATGCCATCAACGCCCTGTTAGACGCACAGTAAGCTGATATTCCAGACGAAGACCGGTACTTTCCCTTTTGTTCCCGGGAAAGTACCGGTTTTCTGGAATTTACGGAGGTAAAAATTTGAATAATAAAGAGACAAAAAAATCAACGATTCTGGGATACCTGTTTCTGATCCCGTCCTTGGCTGTGTTCGCAGTCTTTATGTTTTATCCGCTCCTTTACACATTTTACCTAAGCTTTTTTGAGTGGAACATGGTAAAGCCGGTCAAAAAGTTTGTTGGTCTTAGCAACTATATCGCCGTATTCCATGATCCGAACACCTTTAAGATCCTGGGCAATACCCTTGCGTACATTCTGGTACTGCTGGTACTGAACTTTGTGCTGCCTTATATTCTCTCCTTTATCCTCTCTGCGGTGATCCGGCATGGAAAAGGCTTTTACAAGGCGGTGTTTTTTCTGCCCAGTGTCATCTCTCTGGTGGTCGGTTCTATCCTTTACACCTGGATCTTAAACCCGATCTCCGGACCGGTGGCCATCATCCTCGGAAAGTTCGGTCTCCAGATGCCCTTCTGGTCCAAGACCGATGGATGGGTCATTGCCGTACTCTGTATCATCACTACCTGGAAGACTTTTGGTTATAATTTCATCAACATTTTAGCCGGCGTTTCCGGCGTATCGCAGGAGGTTATTGAAGCAGCACGGCTGGATCAGGTTCCTATGTGGAAAATCTTTCTGGATATCATCGTGCCCATGAGCTCTGCTACCGGAATCTACGTGTTCATTACCACCATTGTACAGGGACTCCAGTATGTGTTCACCCCTATTAAGGTCATCACCCAGGGAGGACCGAACTACGCCAGCTCCAACCTGATCTACGCTTCCTACCACGAGGCGTTTACTTTGTACCGGACCGGTACATCATCGGCCATTTCCATACTGACCATGCTGCTGTTCATTGTCCTTTTACTTCTGGAATTTAAATTTGTGGAGAAGGGAGTCTACTATGAAAACTAACAATTATTCTGAGATCGGCTGGCACGTGGTTCTGTGTGCTGTAGTCTTTCTCATGCTGGTTCCCATTGTGTTCGCTCTGTCCAACTCCTTCAAGACTCTTCAGGATGCGTTCAACACTATTTTTGAGATTATCCCGTCTCACCCGACCATGGAAAACTACCGCCATGTCTTTGAAAAACTGCCCTTTGTCCAGATTACCTTAAATACGTTTCTGATCGCGGCATCTGTTACTATCTTTAAGACGATCACCAGCCTGTTTGCTGCCTACTCCTTTGTTTATTTTGATTACAAAGGAAAACAGTTTTTCTACTTCATCATGCTGAGCACCATGTTCATCCCCTTTACTGTAACCATGATTCCAAACTATCTGATGATCTCTAAGATTGGCCTGCGAGACTGTATCTGGGGTGTGGCGCTTCCACAGTTTGCGGATGTTTTAGGCATTTTCCTGCTGCGCCAGGCTATGCGCGGGATTCCGAAAGCCCTGATTGAGGCAGCGCGGATGGAAGGCATCGGCAATTTCAAGATTATGCGGGACATCATCTTGCCGCTGGTTCGTCCGTCCATCCTTACCACCGGAATCATCTTCTTTATCAATTCCTGGAACGAGTATGTATGGCCGGTGCTTATCTTAAAGAGCAAGGAAAATTATACGCTGTCCCTGGCATTGCAGATGTACATCAGTGCCGAGGGCGGAACAGAATTCACCATTGCTATGGCTGTATCAGTTATTACCATGATCATTCCGCTGATTTTGTACCTTATTTTCCAACGATACATCATCAATACCTTTGCCGCATCCGGCGTAAAGGGCTAATAAGGAGGACTTATGAATAATATCGTTTTTGAACATGTCGTAAAAACTTATGGAAAAAATGTAATCGTCAATGATCTGAATATGGAAATCCGAGAGGGGGAGCGCCTGATTCTGCTGGGACCGTCCGGCTGCGGAAAATCCACCACTCTGCGCATGATCGCCGGTCTGGAGAATGTGACCTCCGGCTCGCTGCATATGCGCGGTCAGGTAGTCAACAATGTTGCCTGCGGAGACAGAGGCGTCTCTATGGTATTCCAGAACTACGCTCTTTTTCCGCATATGACCGTAAAAAACAACATTATCTACGGTTTAAAGGCCCACAAAATGGAACCGGCTGAGATTAACCGCCGTCTGGAGGAAGTGTTGGAAATGCTGCAGTTAAAGGGACTGGAAGATCGCAAACCGAAGGATCTTTCTGGTGGTCAGAGACAGCGTGTGGCACTGGCTCGGGCTGTTGTGAAACGATCCGACTATTTTCTTCTGGATGAGCCTCTCTCCAACCTGGACGCCCAGCTTCGCCTGCGGGCCAGAAAAGAGCTGGTGAAAATCCACGAAATGTACCATCCCACTATGGTATATGTTACCCACGACCAGATCGAGGCTATGACGGTGGGACAACGTGTGGCTATCATGTACCGCGGCAATATGGAAATGCTGGACACCCCGAGCCATGTATACAATATGCCGGCAAGCATTTTCTGTGCCCGCTTCATCGGCTCCCCGTCCATGAATATCGTCTCCTGTCAGTATGAAAACGGTAATCTTTCCATCGGAGATCAGGTGGTAAGTCTGCCGCCGATGTGGCGCTCGATTGCAGATGCATGCCCGTCCGGAAAATACTGCGCCGGCATCCGCCCGGAGCACGTAATTTTAAGCAGCAGCCCCGGTGATCACTCCATCTGCGGAACCGTAAAATATGTGGAGGACTACGGCAACCGCTACGGTGTTTATATTGATGTAAAAGGTGATAAAAACGAGCTGATTTCCATCTGCAATGACTCCGTTCCCCGTCCGGGCGAAAACATCTTCATCAGCATTGATTTTCGCAAGCTGCACCTGTTCGATGCTCAGAGCGAAAAATCTCTCGGTTATCCGGAGGAGATCCGCAGACTGAACGCAGTCCTGGATTTTTCCATGCCGGACGCCCGGAATGAAAATCAGAAAGCAGGAGGTAACTATCATGAATCTTTTGGTCAGTACCAATGTGTATAAACCGGGCCAGCTTGCCAGAGTCATCCCGCACTTGCACGCCTTTCGCGGACAGATTGGCGTAGAACTGTTCCCGATGTTTGATGCGGACTGCTATGAGGAGGAACTTCTTCAATGTGAAGCGGAGTTTGAAGGAATCCCGGTCAGCTTTCACGGTCCTTACTATGAAACCGAACACAGTGCAGCTTTCGGCACACCGGAGTATAAGCGCTCCATGGAGCTGATCTGCAAAACACTGCCATACTGTGTACGCCTTCAGAGCCGTTATCTGGTCTTCCACCACAATAACATCCCGGTCAAGCAGGAATGTCGGGAAGAGATGATTCGCGTTTCCAGAGAAAACTACAGGGAAATCGCAGAGCTGTTTCGTCCATACCAGATTCCGGTGGTAGTGGAAAATGCCGGTGTTCTGGACCGCGGAAATATGATGTTTGAACAGAATGCATTTATTCAACTTTGCAGGGAAGAACACTATCCTGTATTAATTGACATTGGCCATGCCTATGCTAACGGCTGGGATCTGGAGCAGACGATGGAAGCTTTAAAGGATCAGATCGTGGCATACCACATTCACAACAACGACGGCATTCATGACAGTCATCAGCGGATTTTCCACGGAAGCCTGGATTTTCCGAAATTTCTGGCTGCTTATCGCAGACTGACGCCAGACGCAGATCTGGTTCTGGAATACAGCCCGGATGTGGCTGATGATGAAGCCGGAATCCAGGAAGATATTGCCTGGCTCTTGGATCAGATCCAAAGGTAGGTAGATTGTGCTTTCTGAAAAAACTCTTCTGAAAAAGCATTGCGGACTATATCAAAAAATTCCAGGGATGGGTGTCTCTGCCTCTCCCTGGAATTTTTTATTTCATTATCTTCACCACATCTGATAACTGACTTACATTTCTCACATTTTTTTCACACTCTCATCAAAATCTGGTCAAAAAATCCCATTATAGTTTAAAACAATAAAAGATAAGTAAAAAATAAGTAAAAGGAACTGCAAGAAATTAAAGTGAATAAACAAAAAGGAGCAATTTTATGAAACTGATCGGGAAAATAAAGGAACTTACGGCACTTACGTCTGCGATTTGCATGTTGTCTGTACCTGCTACAACAACTGCTCTGGCTGCTACCGGAACAAAAATAAGCTCTGTTTCTCTTTCTATTGAATCAGAAATCCAGGCTGGCGATACGGATAGTGATGTAACCGTTTCCACATCTTCTTCTAAATTTGATGTGGATGATGTGGTAGTTACCAATGAACCAAGTGATGAGTGGGATGACGGTGACAAACCGAAATTGAAGATTACTTTGTATGCAGATGACGATTACTATTTTGCTTCCGGGTTTTCAAAAAGCAGTGTCAGCCTAAGCGGATCTGACGGAACAGTTACATCGGTCAGCAGAAGCTCCAGCGATACTTTGATCGTGTATGTGACGCTGGATGCTCTGGATGATGATGACAGTGATTATGACCTGGATGTTAGCGGACTGGAATGGGATGAGTCGGATGGAACGGCTTCCTGGGAAGAAAGTGATGATGCAAAAAAGTACGAAGTACGGCTTTACCGTGGAAGCAGCGCGGTAACCAGCGTGTTGACGACTACCAGTACCAGTTATGATTTTTCGAGCTATATAACGAAGAGCGGTTACTATACATTTAAAGTAAGAGGCGTGTACAGCACTTCTAATAAAGGAAGCTGGGAAGAATCTGATTCCTGGTATGTTTCTTCCGATGAAGCACAGGAGATCAGTTATTCAAGTTCTTCTGGCAGCAGTTCTTCTTCTGGTGATACAGCTGCATCGTCCACCGCGGGTGCCTGGCTGAAGGACGATGTTGGCTGGTGGTATTGCAATGCGGACCGCAGTTATACGACAAACGGCTGGCAATATATTGACAATATTTGGTACTATTTTGATGAAAACGGTTACATGAAAACTGGCTGGATCTTATATAAAAATGCATGGTATTACTGTGGTGAAAGTGGTGCTATGTTAGTGAATGCAACTACACCGGACGGATATTATGTAAATGGTGACGGGGTCTGGGTGCAGTAAGAAAAAATAAGTGGAAAATGAATAATCAGAAAATGATCAAAAAGTGATCTTAAAGGATGAAAGTTGAGGAAATGCAATTATGAGCAGAGATAGAATGGGAAATGACAGAAAGACCAAAAGAGAGATTGGAAGGCGGCTGCGTAGAGGTGGTGTGATGATGTGCATGATGATCACCAGCGCCATGTTATTATCAGCCTGCAAAGGAAACAGCAGCAGTCAGAGTACAACGGCAGCACAGGCCACACAAGCAGCAGAGAGCGGTGTTCAGGACAGCCAGAATGAGGTAATGGGACGCGTGAAATCTGTTTCTGATACAGAGATCACGGTTGAGCAGGGACTGGGCGGAGCACCGAATGGTCAGGGACAGTCATCACAGGGCGGAGCCCCAGATGGTCAGAACGGCCAGCAGAATCAGGGAAATCCGCCAGCAAAACCAGGAGATGACAGCGCTCAGGATCAGTCTGATAGCGGCCAAAGCAGCCAGTCAGGCCAGAACAGTGACAGTCAGCAGCCAGGTGGGGCACCAGACGGAAAGGGCCAGCCACCACAGGGCGGAGCACCAGGAGGTCAGCAGGATCAGGGAAATCCGCCAGAGAAGCCAGGAAATGACGGTTCTCAGGGACAGAACCAGGGCAACCCACCGGCAAAACCGGGAGATGGCAGCTCTCAGGGACAGAACCAGGGCAACCCACCGGCAAAACCGGGAGATGACAGTTCCCAGGGTCAGTCCGATAACAATCAGAATGGTCAGCCAGGTCAGAACAGTGACAGCCAGCAGCCAGGCGGAGCACAAGGTCAAAACAGTGACGGCCAGCAGCCAGGCGGAGCTCCAGACGGTCAAGGCCAGTCTCCACAGGGAGAGACCACAACCTATAAGATCACTACATCCACAACTTTTACCGATGCCGACGGTGCATCCATCCAGGTTTCAGACATTAAGGA
>CAVFER010000039.1:0-8058 GCA_963621525.1 bacterium
AGGCAGTTTCCGCACCTCCGGGATTAAGCTTTGTGACCATCAGCGATGATGCCTATAAGGCAATGCGCGCAAGAAAAACACCGGTTGCCTCTTTTTACGCAAACATCCTTGCATTTGACGGCTATTATGAGAAGCAGTGGTTCCCATATACCATGCCGATCAGTGATATCTATGGTCTTTGTCAGGCCTTTGATAATATTAAAAATGATCCGGGCATGTTAGAGCGTCATGCAAAAATCGGTGAAGCAGTAAGAGCAGCAGTCGTGGAAGCCGGACTGGAATTATACCAGGAAACAGGCTTTTCCAATACAGTCACAGTATTTAATGTTCCAGAAGGAACGACAGATACGGCTATCCTTACAGTCATGAAGGAAAAATGCAACATTATGTTAGCCGGTTCCTTTGGTGCTTTTGCAGGCAAGGTGATCCGTATCGGTCATATGGGTGAAAATGCATATCCTGAAAAGGTAGAAGCTGTGATGGCTGGACTGGATACTGTTTTTGCAGATCTGGGTATCACATTAAAATGCAGCCTGAAAGATGCTTACAATAAGAGAATAAACGGATAATGATGAAATGTGATAGAATGGGGGCCATCTGCCCCTATTCTTTTTTTGTTAGGGCATGGCCCTGTTTGCCATTGTGGAGTTTTTCGCTGATCCGAAAAACGGAACTTTGGAAAACAAATAAACCACCTGCTATGCAGGTGAGTCAGAATTGCTTAAGCTTACAGTAAAAGACCTCCAGTGGTAAAATACATGTAGGTTCGCCAACCGCATGAAAAAGACCAAAGGAGGTTGTCATATGGACACAAATAGTTTAGCACATTCAAAATGGAATTGTAAATATCATATAGTATTTGCGCCAAAGTACCGTAGAAAAGTAGCGTATGGAAAATTAAAACAGGATATAGCGAATATTCTGAGTATGTTGTGTAAGCGAAAAGGAGTACATATTATAGAAGGAGAAGTATGTCCCGATCATATCCATATGTTAGTGGAAATTCCGCCAAATATTAGTGTGTCAGGTTTTATAGGGTACTTAAAAGGAAAAAGTACATTAATGATTTTCGAAAGGCATGCAAATTTAAAATACAAATATGGTAATCGGCATTTCTGGTGCAGAGGATATTATGTGGATACTGTAGGGAAAAATGCAAAGAAAATACAGGAGTATATTCAAAATCAATTAAAGGAAGATTTAGAATATGACCAAATGACTTTAAAGGAGTATATTGACCCGTTCACGGGTGAGCCGGTAAAACAAAACAGGTAATATGAGTTCTTTAGAACTCCGTAGATAAATGATGTTGCAGTTGGTGAACCTTTTCGATGAGTCTTTAGACTCCAGTGCCGGTAACATGCCCTTATAGGGCGGAACAAACCACCGGCTAAGCCGGTGGTTTTGATTGCATAAAAACTGATGAGATATACACCACATATGCCAACGATGGTATAGATGATACGTGACAGTAATGTCATGTTTCAAAAAAGAAATGGAACGATGTACTAGGCAAACAAGAAAATATGCGGAAAACAAAGAAAAAACAATGACAGCGGGCAAACACTGTGCTAATATAATGTGCACAGTAAAAAAGTAAATGATCTGTTTTAAATATGAAAGGTAGAAGATTATGGAACAGGATATGACAAAGGGCAATCCACTGTCCGTTATTTTTATGTTTACACTGCCTCTTGCAGTTGGAAATATTTTCCAACAGCTTTACAATATGGCAGATACCATTATCGTAGGCCGCTTTGTGGGAGCAGATGCTTTGGCAGCAGTAGGTTCCACAGGAACGATTATGTTTTTGCTTAACGGCTTTGCACAGGGGATTACCGCAGGTTTCTCTGTTTTGACATCCCAGAGGTTTGGTGCAGGAAAAAAGGACGCAGTAAAACAGAGCGTGACCAACGGCATTTTATTATCGATGATAGGAGCCGCTTTATTTACTGCATTCAGCTGTGGCATCATGAAACCGTTATTGCACCTGATGAATACACCGGATGATATTTTTGATAAGGCTTATACATATATCATCCTGATTAGCATGGGAATGGTGGCAAATGTATTTTATAATTTGTTTTCCTCTTATTTAAGAGCAGTGGGAAACAGCAAAGCACCTTTATTTTTCCTTGTATTTTCCGCCTGCTTAAATGTAGGTTTGGATTTGTTTTTTATTGCAGTTTTGAAAATGGGAGTAGCAGGAGCTGCCTGGGCTACCAACCTGTCACAGGCCATCTCTGCGTTACTGTGTATTGTATACATATATTGGAAGGTGCCGGCTCTGGTGCCGGAGAAAAAGCACTGGCGCCTTACGGCCGGTGATACCCGCTATCAGATGCAGATGGGTATTCCTATGGCGCTGCAGTTTGCCATTACATCTTCCGGTACTATGATCATGCAGTCTGCCATTAACCTGTTTGGTTCAGAAGCAGTGGCAGCCTATACTGCAGCCTGCAAGGTACACAGCCTTCTGACCCAGGGAATGGTGGCAATGGGCCAGACCATGGCAGTTTACAGCGGCCAGAATTACGGAAAAGGAGATTATGGGCGCATCCATGCCGGTGTGAAGGCAGCTCTTATTATTGAACTTATTTACTCAGTAGTATCTGCAGTGGCAGTGTCTCTTTTATTAGGAGTTACACTGGGGCTGTTTTTCTCCGGGGATGTGGATCTTACAGCCATGATGCCATGGGCCAGAACCTATATTACCATATGTACGTTGTTTTATATTCCCCTTAGTACTATTTTTATTTTCAGAAATACCATGCAGGGCTGTGGATACGGCTTTCTTCCTATGATGGGCGGTGTGGTAGAGCTGGTGGCAAGAATGAGCGTGGCAATGATCGCTATGCGAGTACACAGCTATGCACTTTCCTGTTTCTGCGATCCGGCTGCATGGCTTAGTGCAGGCTTGTTTACAGGGGTATCTTATCTTTTGGTAATGAAAAAGATAAAGGCCACGTTAGCATCTAAAAGTCTATAGCAAGTATAGATGAGTATAGACAAAAAAACGGATATTTCGTACTATAGACCTATAGAGGTTATGTACTATGTACTCCCGTAACCCGGGAGTATATTAATATACAGGGAGGTGGTTTTGATGGATCTGAGCATCGGCCAGATGGCAAGAATCAATCACATCAGTATCCAGACCTTAAGACTGTACGACAAAATGGGACTGTTAAAGCCGATAGTAGTAGATACTAATTCTGGATACCGATATTACAGCATTTTACAGTGTGCCAAACTGGATCTGATAACCAGCATGAAACAGTGCGGACTTAGCTTAAAGGAGATACGGACCTATTTTGAAAATGGAAATATAGAAAGCCTGGAAGGGGAACTGCGCAATACCTTAGATCAGATTGATGAACAGATGCGCCGCCTTACAGAACAGAAAGAAGCTGTAAAAAGCAGTTTGGAATCCTTTGAACAGTACCGTGCAGCTCCGCCGGCTGGTACAATTACCCTGGAATATATTCCAAGGCGCAGCATTATCGTGCTGGACAGTGGAAATAATTACTTCGAAGAGGGATTGGAATTTTATGAACACAGCCTCCTTCAGCTAAAACATGCCCTGGCAGAGCGGAATATGGAGCATATTTATTACAGGAATCCGGGAACGATCTGGCGCAAAGACAAGGTGATGAAGCGGGAATTTGTTTCTACAGAGGTGTATGTAAGGGCGGATGAGCGTCATTTCAGGCCAGAGGAAATCACCCGGATTCCGGCAGGTATGTACCAGTGTATCTACTGTAGCAGTTTTGATACAGAAAAAGAACTGGCATGCAGGCTTCTTGATCAGGTGGAAAATAACGGGTATATCATTGCAGGAGATTATCTGTGCGAGACCATTGTAGAAACACCTATTTTTGAACGTGACGAAAGAGGCATGTTTTTGAGGCTGCAGGTGCCTGTAAATGTAAGGTGAATCATAGAAAATTTTGTCCTAAATCCACCCTTGACTCTCTACTAAGTATAGGCTCTATAATGAAAGTACAAAGAAAGTTAATTAATTAACGAACGGGCAAACAAACATGTACATCATTATAAGGAGGTTATCATATGAATAAAGAGAGGATTAGAGTGGTTCAGTACGGATGCGGAAAAATGTCAAAATACACACTGCGTTATCTTTATGAGAAAGGCGCAGATATTGTAGGTGCCATTGATGTAAATCCTGCTGTAGTAGGCATGGACGTTGGCCGGTTCTGCGGACTGGGATTTGATCTGGGCGTAAAGATCCGTAATGACGTAGATGCAGTATTAGATGAGTGCCAGCCGGATATTGCCATTGTAACCTTATTCAGTTTTGTAGATGACTGCTATGAGCATTATGCAAAATGCTTAAGCAGAGGCATCAATGTGATTACCACCTGCGAGGAGGCAACCTATCCATGGACCACTTCCACAGCATGCAGCAATAAATTAGATGTTCTTGCAAAAGAAAATGGCTGTACCATCGTTGGAGCAGGTATGGAAGACATTTTCTGGGTACACCTGATTGGAACCGTAGCAGGCGGCTGCCATAATATTAAGAAGATAGAAGGTGCTGTAAGCTACAATGTAGAAGATTACGGTCTTGCACTTGCAAAAGCTCACGGCTGCAACTTGACTCCGGAAGAATTTGAAAAGACCATCGCTCACCCGGAAGTATTAGAGCCATCTTATGTATGGAATTCCAACGAAGCGCTCTGCAACCTGATGGGATGGACCATTAAGAGTCAGACACAGAAGTGCGTTCCTTATTTCTCCGATAAAGAAGTTTATTCAGAGACCATGGGATTGACCATTCCGGTAGGACGCTGCATCGGCATGAGCGCAGTTGTTACCACAGAAACTTTCCAGGGACCGGTGATCGAGACTCAGTGTATCGGCAAAGTATACGGACCAGATGACGGCGATATGTGTGACTGGAAGATCAAAGGTGAGCCGGATGTTACTTTCTATGTACAGAAACCGGATACACCTGTCCATACCTGCGCAACCATCGTAAACCGTATCCCGGATGTGATCATGGCGCCTCCAGGATTCATCACCGTAGACAAATTAGACAGTGTAGAATACAGAACCTATCCAATGCATCTGTATGTAGATGAATATTAATGATGTTAGAAAAAATGCAAAGGAATTAAAAAAATATGTGGTTTTGGCTTGCGCTTGTTGCACTCTTGTGCTGGAGCGGATCCGATTTGTTTTCTAAGATCGGTTGTCGCGGTGATGACAAGTATGCCCATTTGAAAATGGTCATTGCTGTTGGGATTATCATGGGTATCCATGCACTGTATGAGATCTTCGCAGGTGGTGTGGAAGTTACCTGGCATGTAATACTTACTTATTTACCGGTATCCCTGTTATACATTTCATCTATGACACTGGGATATATCGGTCTTCGTTACATTGAATTATCTATTTCTTCACCCATCTGCAACTCTTCCGGTGCTTTAGTAGCAGTTTTATGCTTTATCACCGGCACACTGGATGAAGGAATTGAAGGTTCTATGCGTCTGGCCGTTATGGGAGCAGTTGCCCTTGTGTGCATCGGTGTCATTGGACTGGGTGTTGTTGAGTCAAGAGAAGATGATGAGCTGCGTACAGAACGACAGAAAGCATCTAACTATAAATATGCAAAATCCTGGCTCGCTCTGGCACTTCCGGTTGCGTACTGTCTTTTAGATGCAGCAGGTACATTTGCGGATACATTGGTTCTTGATACCCTGGCTGGCGAAGCAGAAGCAGCCGGCATGTTTGCTACAGCGCAGGAGTGCTCTTCCTATGCGGCGTCTGTATCTAACTGTGCATATGAGCTGACATTCCTTTTTGCAGCTTTCTGCTGTATCGTGTACGTAGGATTTATCAAACAGCAGAAGTTTGCATTTAATCAGGAAGGACCGAAATATTTTGGTGCAATCTGTGAAACAGCAGGTCAGTTTGCCTATATTTTCGCACTGTCTGATACTGCACATGCTGCCATTTCTGCTCCGATCATTTCCGCATACTGTGTCGCATCTGTAGTGTGGAGCCGTATTTTCTTAAAGGAAAAGTTGTCCTGGAAGCATTATACAATGATCCTTTTGGTAATAATTGGTATTGTGATGCTGGGTGTAATTTAAAATCTGCTGATTTTCGGCTTATAAATTTTGTTTATATAGAAGAGAGCAAAAGGAGTACATCTATGACACTGCAGCAGCTGACCTACGTAAAAACTACCGCTGAATGTGGAAATATCACAGGAGCGGCAGAAAAACTCTTTATATCCCAGCCAAGCCTCAGCGCAGCGATTCATAACCTGGAAAAAGAAATGGGAATAACCATTTTTATAAGATCAAAAAAAGGCGTAGTCCTTACCAGGGAAGGAGAAGAACTGCTGTCTTATGCAGGAATGCTTTTAGAGCAGGCGGATATTATGAAAGAGCACTTTGGTGTTGGAAAAGCGCGGATGCCCAAGTTTTCTGTTTCCTGTCAGCATTATTCCTTTGCAGTGAATGCCTTTGTAGATGTAGTTCAGACTTATGATGCGGCAAAATATGATTTTATCCTCAGGGAAACACAGACCGGAGAGATCATTGATGATGTGGCAAATGGAAAAAGTGAGCTGGGAGTGATCTATCTGTCTGAACACAATGCGGAAGTATTGACTAAACTGATCCAAAAGAATGGTCTGATCTTTGAAGAATTATTTATAGCAGAGCCTCATGTATTTATCAGCAACAGACATCCTCTGGCAGCGAAAGCAAAAATACAGTTAGAAGATCTGAAACTATATCCATATCTTACTTATGAACAGGGGGAACGGAATTCTTTTTACTACGCAGAAGAATTTTTAAGTGTACTGGATATGCCTAAAAATATCCAGGTGAGGGATCGGGCTACCATGTTTAACCTGATCATTGGTTTAAATGGTTTTACTGTATGTTCCGGAGTGATAAGCCAGGAACTAAATGGTTCCCAGATCATTGCAAGGCCACTGGCTATGGATGCGCAGATGAGGATCGGTCTGGTAAAAAGGAAAAATATCCTGTTCAGCCGTTATGCAGATACTTATATTCAAGCGCTGAAGAAATATGTATCCATAGAGTAAAACTATGGATAACCTGAAATATAAAGTATTATCCCAAAATAGAAACAACTGTTAAACTATCCTCAGATAAAAAATGGAGGATAACACAATGGCAGATTTAAGAACACCATTTCATCATGATTATGTAGGAAGTTTCTTAAGACCAGAGGCTTTAAAGCAGGCAAGAAAGAACTTTGAAGAAGGAAAGATCACAAAAGAACAGTTGAAAGCAGTAGAAGATGACTGCATTCGTGACCTGGTTGAAAAGATCAAAGAGCTGGGTTATCATGTAATCACAGACGGTGAATTCCGTAGATCCACCTGGCATCTGGATTTTATGTGGGGATTTCAGGGCATTGAGCACAGAAAGACGGTAGAGGGCAATAGGACTTTCGATGCAGAGGCTGCTATGATCGATGATACCTACATGGTAGGAAAGATATCTGTAAAGAACCATCCGTTTGTAGAGCATTTTAAGTTTGTAAAAGCATTAGAAGACGAAAATACAGTAGCAAAGCAGACAATCCCATCTCCAGGACAGTTTTATGCATACTTTACAGGCGCAGAACTTCTGGGAACGACACTGGATATCTATGGAAGTGAAGAAGCATTTGCCAAAGATGTAATTAAGGCATATGTAGAATTTGTAAATGAGATTTATGCAGCAGGTTGTCGTAACCTTCAGTTTGATGACTGTGTATGGGGCGGTATGGTTAATCCAAAGCTGGCAGTTGCGTTAACAGGCAGAAAGGGAGAAACCCTGGAAGCATACAAGAAACTGCTCCTTCAGTTAAATAATGAAGTTGCAGCCCAGACACCGGCTGATCTGGTAATCAACACACATGTATGCCGCGGAAATTATCATTCTACCTTTTTCAGCTTTGGCGCTTATGACGAAGTAGCCGATCTGCTGTTTGGTGAAGAAAATGTAAATGCATATTATCTTGAATACGATGATGAAAGATCTGGCGGATTTGCTCCCTTAGCAAAGG
>CAVFER010000039.1:8068-20609 GCA_963621525.1 bacterium
AAGTAGTCCTTGGTCTTGTAACTACGAAGTCCCTGACTTTAGAAAACAAAGAGGCTGTCATCGCAAGAATCCACGAAGCAGCAAAATACGTGCCATTAGACCGCTTATACTTAAGCCCGCAGTGTGGCTTTGCTTCCTGTGAGATTGGCAACAAACTTACAGAAGAAGAACAGTGGGCAAAATTAAAATTGGTAAAAGAGATTGCAGAAGAAGTGTGGAAATAGAAAAATATAGGTAAAGCTCCTCCCTATTTACTTAATGTCCTCTCTCTAAAAAGAGAAACAAAAAGAGGGGGGAGCTTTTTTGAGTCTACTTATACTTCAGCTGACTGATGCTGATACATCAGTTCGATGTATGCGAGAATCAGAGGAGCAACGCCTTTGGCTTCGTTTTTTACGATTGGTTCCCGCATATAATAATCAAAGGTTCCTTCCCGCATTTCTTTATTGCCAAGTCCTGCTACAAGACAAATCCCGCCTAACTGGAGTTCTCCGTTTTCTTCGGACAGGTAAGTGCTGCAGATTCCTTCAAATGCCTTTCTTCCATAAGCAAAATAAGATTTATCCAAAAATCCCAGACGCACGCTCTTCATGATCGCATATGCAAAAATCGCTGAGCCGGATGTTTCAAGATAATTTGGATGAATGCCACCGCGGTTTACAACCTGATACCACATACCTGTTTTTTCATCCTGATAAGGAAGCATAGAATCGATCAGTTCTTTATAGATCCGGTTCATTTCTGCTTTTTCCTTTCCGAGGGACTGGTCTGGCATTACTTCCATCGTATCGATCAGAGCCATTGCATACCATCCAAGAGCGCGCAGCCAGAAATTATCAGATAATCCGGTGACTTTATCGCACCAGAAGGATGTTTTTGAGTCATCGTAAGCATGATAGTACAGGCCGTTCCTTAAATCTCTCATCAGATTGTATACATTGACAAATTGCTGATAGCAGTCTTTACAATTTTCTTCATTATTATATGTAACTTCGTATTGCATATAAAATGGCTGTGCCATATAAAGTCCGTCCAGCCAGATCTGATTTGGATAAATTTTTTTATGCCAGAAGTTTCCAGTTGAAGTACGAGGCTGTGTTCTTAACTGGCTGTATACCAGATCGATAGCTTTACGGTATTTTTCTTTTCCAGTCAGAGAGTACAGATCAAAGAGTGTTTTTCCGGCATTTACATTGTCTAGGTTATGCTCATCGGGATTATAGGAATGGATCTTTCCATCCTCTTTTACAAAATAATCAATAAACTGATCTGCAAAGTCCAGGTATTCCTGCTTTTTTGTAATGTGATAAAGCTCCAGAATCGCATGAATCATACAGCCGTCCATATAATTCCAGGAAGGTTTGGCACCCTGACGGATCTTTTCTATATTCCAGATCGGGCAGGTTGGGCTGCTTTTTTCCAAAAGCTGTTCAATATAGCGGTCAAGAATTTTCATAGTGATGTAAGTTTCCTTTCTAAAAACAAAAGAGTGAAAACGTTTGCAACTACTTTGATTTTAGCATAAAACCAGATGAAAAGAAATTGTAAGTAATGCACAAAATAAAAGGGATGAAACTGGGAGAAATATCCAATTGACGGTTAATAACATGTGTGATAATATGTAAATATCACAAGAGACGTGCAGGACTGATTTTGAAAGAACAGAAATGTCATCAGAAACAAGATCGGGAATGCATAATTTTTTAGCTGAGAGTGCAAACCTTTGCAAGGCGATACAGATTATGACAGAAGTGGTTTGGCAGTTACGGCAACTATTAAAAGAAAGGGAGAGGTTTCTTATGAAAAACATGAAAAGAGCAACAGCATTAACTCTGGCTTCCATCACAGCGATTTCGCTGGTAGGGTGCGGTGGAAGCAGCACTACTGCAACGACAGCAGCAGATACTAAGGCTGCAGGAGAAAGCAGTGCAGAAGGTGGAAATTCCGGTGATGCTTCCGGTGAGATCACTTTTTCCTGGTGGGGAGGCGACTCAAGACATGAAGCAACAGAAAAAGCAATTGCTGCATTTGAAGAAAAATATCCGGATATTTCTGTAAGCCCTGAGTATGGCGCGTGGTCTGGCTGGGAGGAAAAACAGTCCTTAAATATCCTGGGCGGCAATGCAGCAGATTTGATGCAGATCAACTGGAATTGGATCGATCTTTATTCCAATAACGGAACCAATTTTGCCGATCTGAACCAGTACGCAGACATTATTGATCTGTCCCAGTTCCCGGAAAGTGCTTTGGAACAGTGCACCGTTGACGGAAAACTGATGGCAGTTCCGATCGCTATGACAGGACGTCTTTTCTACTGGAACAAGACAACATTTGACGAGGTTGGATGCGATATTCCAACAGATGAGGCTTCTCTTCTTGAGGCAGGAGCAAAGTTTAAAGCATATAATGAGGATTATTATCCATTAGCACTTGGTGAATATGACCGTGCAATGTTCCTTGTTTATTATCTTGAGTCAGTTTACGGTAAGAGTTGGGTAGAGAATGGTGAGCTGCAGTACAGCGAGGAAGAAATCCAGAAGGGAATGGATTTTATCAACAAACTGGAAGAGAACCATGTAATCCCGACCATCGCTACCATCGCAGGTGATATGGCTGACTCTCTGGATAAGAATGCAAAGTGGATCAACGGTATGTACGCCGGAATTTATGAATGGGATTCTGCTGCAAGCAAGTATGAGAAAGCAATTGCTGAGTCCACTGATAAGCCGGGGCAGGAATTTGTTCAGGGCGAATTTGTAAAATTCGGTGATTATAACGGTGGATTTACCAAAATTTCCATGGCATTTGCCATCTCTGCGAATTCTGAACATCCACAGGCAGCAGCAACATTGCTTAACTACCTGTTAAATGATCCGGAAGGTGTTGAAATCTGCAGTACGGAAAGAGGTGTTCCGTGTTCTGTTGAGGCATTAAAGGTACTTGATGAAAAGGGACTTGGAAATGAACTGGTGAAGAAGGCAAATGCAGCTGTTATGGAACACAATCAGTTCCCTCTGGATTCTAAGTTTGAACATAGTGACCTGAAAGCAAACCCGGATGGTGTTTACTACAAAGTATTCAGCAAGCTGAGTGCAGGTGATATTGACAGTGCTGAAGCTGCAAAACAGCTGACAGATGGTATCAATGAAGTACTTGGACAGTAAAAGGATATGTCAACTGACAGTGATATGTGATATATCTATGACAGATAGTGGAGGGATTTAGTAATGGATGTCAGAGAAGCCGTTAAGGATAAGGCAAATTATGGTCAGGTGGTAGAGTGGTTTAAGAATCTTGGGGATCTGGATCTGGATCAGCTTGTACTGCTGGCAGACATACTTGATGCAATGTCGGAAGAAATTTTTGAATATTACAAAGCCCTCTGCGATATCTTGAAAGGGCAGTTGCAAAAGATCCGCCGGCAGTGTATGGAAAATGGGATCGAAAAAGAATTTCCGGAAGCTTCTATGAGAAAACGTCTGGCTTATGTGGTGGATATGGCAGGAAGAAAAGGAGCAGTTTTGCCGGAAAAATACGAAATGATGCACTAAGTAGATATGCAATACGCCTGAAATGGCGTATGAGGTAACTGTGGATGAGGCATCTTACAGGTGGCTATATCGGACCGGAAGATGCTTCATCCCAAGATATTTTGATTTACCGTAAGGGGGAGGTAACTGTATGCAGAATAAGCACAGTTTCAAAAAAACCTTAGCTGAGAATGCAGGTTTCTTATATATAGTGCCGTGGCTGATCGGATTTCTTATTTTTAAAGTATATCCTTTTGCTTCTTCGCTGTATTATAGCTTTACAAATTATGACCTGTTTTCCGGAATAAGCAAGACGGGTCTTATGAACTATCAGAAGATCTTTACAGACAGCGATATTATACGTGCCTTTGCTGTCACTTTTAAATATGCTATTTTTGATGTACCGCTGAAGTTGATCTTTGCGCTGTTTATAGCTTACATCTTGAATTTTAAACTGAAGGGTGTGAACTTTTTCCGTACAGCCTACTATATCCCTTCAATCCTGGGCGGTTCTATTGCAATTGCAATCTTGTGGAGAGCAATCTTTAACACAGATGGTCTGATCAATACTGTACTTGGCTTCTTTGGAGTGGCTAAGATCAACTGGATGGCAGGTGCAAACTCTGCACTTTTAGTGATCATTCTGTTGCGAGTATGGCAGTTCGGATCTGCAATGGTTATTTTCCTGGCGGCCTTAAAGGGAGTGTCGCAGGATTTGTATGAGGCAGCTTCTATTGATGGTGCAGGAAAATGGACACAGTTTTTCAAAATCACGGTTCCAATCATCACACCGGTAATCTTTTATAACCTGATCACTCAGCTGTGTCAGGCATTCCAGGAATTCAACTCTCCGTACCTGGTAACTAAGGGCGGACCAAACGGAGCGACTACTCTGATTTCATTGTTGATCTACAACAATGCATTCCTGCGTCACAAGATGGGTATGGCAAGTGCTCAGGCATGGATCCTGTTTATCATTGTCATGACATTGACTGCAGTTGCATTTATCAGCCAGAAGAAATGGGTTTATTACTCAGACGAGGATGGGAGGTAGAAGATTATGACGAAAGAACAACGGGCAAAAGTCAGCACGGTGCTGCGTTATATCCTTCTTGTTGCAGTTGGTTTCATTATGGTCTATCCTCTGATCTGGATGGTAGGCGCTACATTTAAGACGAATTCGGAAATCTTCACCAGCGCATGGTTCTGGCCGAAGAACCCGGTATTTGATGGTTATAATGATGCATTTAAGAGTTACGGCGGAAAGATCGACCTGATTAAATCTATGCTTAATACATACAAAATCGTGGTACCGAAAGTGATTTTCACTTTGCTTTCTGCTACATTAACAGCATATGGTTTTGCACGCTTTGACTTTAAGGGGAAATCTATTTTCTTTTCTCTGATGATCTCCACACTGTTTCTGCCGCAGGTTGTTTTAAATGCTCCGCAGTACATTATGTACAATAAATGGGGATGGATTGATTCTTATCTTCCGCTTACGATCCCATCTCTGTTTGCAGTAGATACGTATTTCGTATTCATGCTTGTTCAGTTCTTAAGAGGTGTTCCGAAAGAACTGGAAGAGGCGGCGAAGATTGACGGATGCAATTCTGTTAAAACTTTATGGTACGTGATCGTTCCTATGCTGAAGCCGTCATTGGTTTCCTGTGCACTGTTCCAGTTTATGTGGACATCTAACGATTTCCAGGGGCCATTGATCTATATTGCAGATATGAAGAAATATACTCATTCCATTTACCTTCGTATGTCTATGGATGGTGATGTAGGATTCCAGTGGAATCGTATCCTTGCGATGTCCCTGCTTTCCATTATTCCATCTCTGATCGTATTCTTCTGCGCTCAGAATTCATTTATTGATGGTATTTCTGCTGGCGGTGTTAAGGGTTAGTGACCGTACAATAACAAAGATGATAAGGGGATTCTCATATAAGGGGAGTCCCCTTTGAATATCTGACGGTAATCTGTTTTTTAGGAAAAGCCTGAAAGAAAGTAACAAAAAATAAGCTGGACAATTTGAGAGGAAGTGCTAAAATGTTGAAGAAGATAAGTTCTATTTTTCAAAATGCAAGATCGATCACCATTGAGATTGAGGACGAGGGGATCTTTCACACAAAAAAAGAATATGAAATCTATGTAAATGGTACTTTATACCAGAAAACAGATCGGGTGATCACCGGTATCTATGATCTGAAACCTTCTACCGATTATGAGATACGTGTAGTTGCAGGAGAAGAACAGGCTGATATCCGCATAAGGACAGACGAAGAGTTTGTAACTCTTAACGTGAAAGATTTCGGCGCAAAAGGAGATGGCATCAGCGATGATACTCTTTTTATCCAGTCAGCTATCATGGCATGCCCAGCAAAAAGCCGTGTATTGATTCCTGAGGGCACTTATAAGGTAACCAGCCTGTTCTTAAAAGATGACCTGAATCTGGAACTGGCACAGGGCGCCGTTCTATCTGCTGAAACAGACCGCAATAAATTTCCAATTTATCCCGGTTTGATCCAGAGCTGGGATGAGAACGAAGAGTATAATCTGGGAACATGGGAAGGAAACCCCCTGCCTATGTTTTCAGCGATCATCACCGGTGTTAATGTTAAACATGTAGTGATCTACGGAAGAGGTATTGTAGAAGGAAATGCAAATTTTGATGAGGATAACTGGTGGTACCAGCCGAAGATAAAGAGAATTGCTTTCCGTCCGAGGATGCTTTTTCTGAATCATTGTGAGGATGTTGTAGTTGCCGGTATACAGGTACAGAATAGTCCTAGCTGGAACATTCACCCGTATTTTTCTGATAATCTTCGCTTTATCGACTTGAATGTACTGAATCCGAAGATTTCACCTAATACGGACGGTCTCGATCCTGAGTCTTGTGTAAACGTAGAAATCGTTGGCGTGTACTTCTCTCTTGGAGATGACTGTATTGCTGTCAAAGCAGGAAAAATCTATATGGGTGCAAAGTATAAACGTTCCTGTGAGAATATTATGATCCGCCAGTGCTGCATGCGTGATGGTCATGGTTCTGTGACAATCGGAAGCGAGATGGCAGGAGGGGTAAAAAATCTTACAGTTAAGGATTGCCTCTTCCTTCATACAGACCGCGGACTGCGAATCAAAACAAGACGCGGGCGGGGAAAAGATGCAATTGTAGATGGAATTTTGTTCGATCACATCCAGATGGATCATGTAATGACGCCTTTTGTTATTAACTGCTTCTATTTCTGCGATCCGGACGGCCATATTGAATACGTCCGCAGCAAAGAGGCTCTTCCTGTGGATGATCGGACTCCGCAGATTAAAAGCCTTGTATTCCGGGATATTGAAGCGAAGAATTGTCATGTTGCGGGTGCTTTCTTCTATGGTCTTCCGGAGAAGAAGATCAACAGTGTAGTCATGGATCATGTTCATATAACCTATGCAGAGGATGCACAGGCGGGAGCACCTGCAATGCTCGACGGAATAGATCCATGCAAAAAAATGGGGGTTTTTGCAGATAATATTGAAAAATTGGTTTTACATGATGTTAAGGTGGAAGGTCAGGAAGGAGAGGCATTTCTGCTAAGAAATATCGATGAGCTGGACAGCGATATGGATCATGTGAAATAAGCAGGATGGAGGCACTGATCATGGGGATAACGATCAAAGATGTTGCACAAAAAGCGGGAGTTTCTTACTCTACGGTTTCAAGGGCATTAAACGGGATCGGAAATACAAATGGTGAGAGGAGAAAAAGGATCAGAAAGATCGCTGAGGAGATGGGATATGTTCCGAATCAGGCGGCGATTCATCTGAAACTTTCCAGGTCTTATGTGATCGGACTGTATTTTTCAACCATCAGCAAGATGTCATCTCCATTTGTTCTCCATGAGGTTCTCACAGGTGTTTACAGTATTGTAGGAAGCAAGTACAATATTGTAGTAAAAGGTATTGATATGCATGAAGCAGGAACACTGAATCCTACCTACTATGACGGGATTATTGTTCTGAGCCAGAGAACAGAAGACAGTGCATTCATGAAAGAAGTAATGGGGAAGAAGATTCCCATGGTTGTGATCTGTCGTCAGGTTGACGTAAATGCTCCCAATGTAACAACGGATGAAGCCAAAGCGATGGAAAAGGCAATGGATTACCTGATTGAAAATGGGCATCGTAAAATATGTGTGATCGAGGGTGCTCCGAACCTGGATTCTACAAGGCTGCGTCATCAGGGATGGCAGAAGGCAGCAAAAAAGCATAAATTAGATCCGGATATGATCCCGACGGTCAGCGGTACCTATCGTTACACAAGCGGCTACCAGGGAGCAAAACTTTTGCTTGCGCATCATCCTACTGCATTTTTATGCTTCAATGATGAAATGGCATTTGGGGCAAGAGAAGCCATAGTGGAAGCGGGCTTAAAAGTACCGGATGATGTTTCGCTGATTGGATTTGATAACTGGAATATGTCCGGATACAGCAGTATGAAGCTGACAACCGTTGAAAGAAACATGGGTGAGATCGCAAAAGAGGGAACCAGGGTTCTTTTACGGAGGATTGAAGAGGGGATAGAAGATAACAGCAGAATCGTTCTGGAAAACCGCCTGATCGTTCGTAATTCAGTCAGGCGGCTTGAAGAGGAAAAGAAGATCCTCAATAAAGATCCGAAAGATCTTGTTCATACAGATAAATAAAATAGGTCAGTGCCAGCAGGTCGGCGCTGCCGCCGGGACTGATGTTGCGAAAAATCATTTCATCATCAAGGTCCTTTGCATAGGAGAGAAGCTCATGAGTATCATGGGCTTTTTCTTTTAATATAGTTTGGATTCGTTCCTGCAATTCTTTCATTTCACCGTAGGAAGACCGGTTTACAATGTTTGTATCTTCGGAGAATGCGATAATAGACAGCAGAGTGATCACACCGGCATCATTGATGGAGCGTCCCTTTTTAAGTTCTTCTTTCAAAGTGGGAAGAGCTGTCTTTAATACGGTTGCATAACCGGAAAGGGCTTCTCCTCTGGCTCCTTTCATGCCATATAGAGCATAGAGTCGTTCTCCGTTGGTACGGGCAGTCTCCGCCGTAATGCCTTTAAAATCTTCTAAAACATCGGCTACCAGCTTTTTGTTGATGGAAAGCAGTGTATCTGGTGAATAAGGAATGTGGTTTGCATACATGTAGCCTAAAGAACAGTTCAGGATTGCAAGAGAAAAGATGAGACCCTTATGGGTATTGATCCCTTTCGTAGCGGTCATCATGGCATCTTCTGCCTGAATGCCTAAGGAACGCAGCCTTGCAAAAATGCGTGAAAATGGCTCGTGGCCGTTTTCATGCTCTTTTTCCATGCCGCAGAGGGCGAATTTTTCAAAGTAATGGTTCAGGGAAACAGCGCTGGTTTCAAAGGTAAAGATGTCCATATCACTATGAGCACCTGTGTTGCTTCGGTCTACCAGTCCCGGCTTGGGAGTAGCACTTACTTCGTAGAGAAGGGCCTGCATGGAAAGAGAAGAAAGTTTTTTTGCCTGTTTTTCTTCAAAATAGTCCTTCATCAGCTCACAGGCCTTGTCTAACAGCTCTTTTACGGTATGGGTGCGGGAACGGCTGCACACAAAAGCGTCGTTGCTGCAAAGAAGGCATTTTCGCCCTGAAAATCCCAGTTCTGTGCGTGAGACTTTGGTTTCATCGGTGCGGATCACATCAATATCAAAAAGCCGGCCGAAGGATAAGCTGTCTTCTAAAAGGCAAAGTGTTTCTTTGATGAAAAGGTCACTGCCTTTTACGGACCAGAACTGCTCATTTCCTGTAAAATCGCGGATAGTCCGCTTTTCCAGAACAGGGATCTTCCAGGCGTGAAGCTGGGAGTCGATCAGGCGGACACCTTCTTCAAAGGTCATTTCTCCCAGGGGAAATATTTTAATAGGGCCTGGAATATTTAAGGTAAAGGAAATGACGGTGGCATTATGGGTGCGGATTAGTTCCTGCTGGATGGCGTGGCGTCTGTCACGGGCATTTAACATATCAGGTACAGCCACTTCACGGCCAGTGATAAATTGGGATGAGTCTGTATTCATAAAGGTTTTACCTCCAATATTTACGATTGTAATAGTATAGCATACATCTGTCTTTTATAAAAGACAGGGATACGGATGATACAATTACTTTATGACTTTACAGTGACAAAATATTTTTTGTAAAATCATTGCGCTGGATGGGTTATTGTGTTAAAATTTTTGTTAATGAAAAAGAACAGACGGTGCAGACACAATGGGATAAAGGCACGATGGCTGTAGGAGGTAAAGAGATGGTTCTTTCAAAGAATATGCAGAAACTGGTAGAAGGAAGTTCTACAATAAGAAAACTGTTTGAAGAGGGAATTGAACTGGCAAAGGAAGTTGGCGCTGAAAATGTATATGATTTCAGCCTTGGAAATCCGGCGGCTCCTGTGCCGGAAGAGGTAAAGAAGAGTATTTACGATATTCTTGAAAATAGGAATGCCAATTTTGTACACTGCTATATGCCAAATGCAGGCTATCCGGAAGTAAGAGAGAAAGTAGCGGCAAGCTTAAATAAGAAATACAATTCTTCTTTTACAAAAGAGGACATTATTATGACGGTAGGTGCTGCAGGCGGTATCAACTGTGTTCTTCGTTCTCTGTTAGAACCGGATGATGAGGTTCTTTGTTTTGCACCATTTTTTGGAGAATATAACAGTTATGTTATGAACTTCGGCGGCAATTTAAAGGTGGTTCCGGCTGATTATGAGACGTTCCAGTTGAATGTAGAAGAAGCTGATAAATACATCACAGAGCGTACAAAAGCTGTGATCATCAACAATCCTAACAATCCATCTGGTGTTGTATATAATAAAGAGACTCTGATCCGCTTACAGAAGATGTTGGAAAAGGCAGAGGAACGTATTGGACACCCGATTTATGTTCTGTCTGATGAACCATACCGTGAACTGGTATATGATGGCTGTGAACTTCCATTTGCGCCGGACTATATTAAGAACTGTATCGTTGTTTATTCTTTCAGCAAGTCACTGTCACTGTCTGGCGAGCGTATTGGATATATGGCTGTCAGCCGTCAGATCGCAGAGTATGATACCATGATCAATGCACTGGTAGTAGCAAACCGTTGTATTGGTTATATTAATGCACCATCATTATTCCAGCTGGTAGTGGCTGACTGCCTGGATGTAAAGACAGATGTAGATTTTTATGACAGAAACCGCAAGCTGTTATATGATTCTATGAAGGAAATGGGCTTTGAATGCGTGAAACCGGAAGGTGCATTTTATATGCTGGTTAAAGCTCCTACAGGAGATGATGCAGAGTTCTCTGCGGCAGCAAAGAAGTTTAACCTGCTGATTGTACCTGCAACCAGCTTTGGCTGTCCGGGGTATGTGCGCATGGCATACTGTGTATCGAATGAGATGATCCACAGAGCACTTCCTGCACTGCAGAAACTGGCAGACTATTATGACTTGAAGAAATAATTTTGACATCCTTTTAAAAATCGAACAATTGTTTTTTTATAGCAAGATTACAAACACATAAGATGTTTCCGTTAGATACACATAAAAAGTGGAGAATCGGAAACATCTTTTTTTGTATTTATTTAAAAACATGTCTGTAAAAGTCTTAACATCTTCTAAACATATATTTTGAAATGTTCCAAAAAAACAAATAATAATAAAAAATAATTATGCAATATTATATTTGATAATATTTATGTTATGAAATAATAAGAAATTCAGAATTGAAAAGAAAAAATCTCATGGCTATAATAACGGACGAAACAAGAAAAGCACAGGAAATTACAAAAAGGTTGAAAGGAGTGTGAAAAAGTTGGACAAGCTGGTTGAGTCCCTTATGGAGGAATTAAACTGTAATACAGTGTTTACCATTCCTTTGTTTGGCGGCATTGATGTGCTGGAGTCGGTAGTGGTCACATGGATCATCATGGCGATTATCATGATTGCCTCTATCATCTGGGTGCATGGATTGAAGGTCAGGAAGATAAGCGGAAAACAGGCTGCTCTGGAAAGTGGATTTTCGTTTTTATATAACTTTTTCCTGGACCTTTTGGGAGAAGAGGGAAAAGATTATATCCCATATCTGATCACAGTAGTCATCTATATAGCAATTGCCAATATGATCGGTCTGTTGGGTTTTAAATCCCCTACAAAAGACCTGAATGTGACGGTATCTTTGGCAGTAATGAGCATCGTGCTGGTGGAAGCGGCAGGCATCCGCAAAAAAGGAGTAAAGGGATGGATCAAAAGCTTTGCAGAGCCGATCCCGATCATCGCCCCTATTAATATATTGGAGTTATTTATCCGTCCGCTGTCCCTTTGTATGCGACTGTTTGGAAATGTATTAGGCGCTGTAGTGGTTATGGCACTGATCAAATATCTGCTGCCGCTGGTAGTACCGCTGCCATTTAGCGGGTATTTTGATATATTCGATGGAGTGATACAGGCTTATGTTTTTGTATTCCTCACATCTTTATATATAAAAGAAGCTATTGAATAAAAAAACAAAACAAACACAAATTTTTAAACAAAAAAGGAGAAATCATCATGTCAGGATTAATCGCACTTGGAGCTGCAGTTGCAGTAATCACAGGAATTGGAGCAGGATTGGGAATTGGAATGGCTACTTCTAAAGCAGTAGATGCTATTGCAAGACAGCCTGAGGCAGACAGCAAGATTACAAAGGCACTGCTTCTTGGTTGTGCGCTGGCCGAGGCAACAGCTATTTACGGTTTTGTTATTGGTCTTCTGATCATCTTGTTCCTGAAGTAATGGCCATTAAAAGAAAGGCAGCTATCTATGTTAAATATTAATTTTTGGAATATTGCCTTTACGATCATCAACATTCTGGTTCTGTTTCTGTTTTTAAGGCATTTTCTGATGAAACCGGTCATGGCTATTTTGGAAGAAAGAAAACAGATGGTGGAAAAGGAATTAGATGAGGCAGCTGTTTCTAACCGGGATGCAGAA
>CAVFER010000039.1:20654-25953 GCA_963621525.1 bacterium
TGGAAGAAAGAAAGCAGATGGTGGAAAAGGAATTAGATGAGGCAGCTGTTTCTAACCGGGATGCAGAACTGTTGAAGAAAAAATATGAACTTTCTCTGGAAAATGCAAAAGCAGAGGCAGATGATATTGTTGCCCAGGCAAAGGAGAGAGCTTCTGAGGAATATGGCAGGATATTAAAACAGGCAGATGAGGACGCTGCGAAGAAGACAGAGGATGCGAAACGGGTCATTGAGCTGGAAAGAGAAAAGACATTGACGGAACTTCAGGCTTCCGTAACAGGTCTTGCAATGGCCGCAGCTGCTAAGTTGCTGTCAGAGCAGAGCAGCCCGGAAAATGACAGGAAACGCTACCAGGCATTTTTAGCAGGTGAAAAACATGACTGAGCAGGCAAGAACATATGGAAGGGTTCTTTATGAATTAAAGGTACCGGAAGATATGGTACATGAGACCAGACGTATTTTTGAGGAAAATCCACAGCTTACGACTCTTTTAAATGACCCTACGATACAGGCAGATAAAAAGAAAAACATAATTGAAAAAATATGGAAAAAGCCGGATTTTGAGCCGGTGCTTGCATCTTTTTTAAAGAAAGCCTGTGATGAGGGATGCATCGGAGAGATAGAGGATATCCTGAAGATCTGGGATCAATGCGTACTGGATGCCGCCGATATTTTAAAAGCGAAGCTTACTTATGTGACAGAGCCGGACAAAGTGCAGTTAGAAGGCATAAACTCCTTTCTGTGCAGGGAATTTCACAAAAAGGAGTTACAGCTTTCTATGAAAGCGGACCCAAAGCTTTTAGGCGGTTTTATCTTAAAAGTGGGGAATGTGGAATATGACTACAGTCTTAAGGCACAGTTGAAGCAGCTGTTTGATGCTTAGCAGGTCTTCAGGTTAATGGAAATCGATAGGAGTTATTATTATGAGTACAATCAGTTCTCAGGAGATTATCTCTATTATTAAAGGCGAGATCGAAGATTACGACGCTCATGCAGGTCAGATCAATGAAACAGGTTCTGTGATCTGGGTGGGCGACGGTATTGCCATTGTATACGGTATCGATCATGCTATGTATGGAGAGATTGTTATATTTGAAAATGGTGTCAAGGGCATGGTCCAGGATATCCGTAAAAATGAGATTGGCTGTATCCTTTTTGGAAAAGATACAGGTATTACAGAGGGAACAAAAGTTACCCGTACAAAGAAAAGAGCCGGAGTTCCGGCGGGAAGTGCCTTTTTGGGACGTGTTGTCAATGCTTTGGGAGAAACGATTGACGGTATGGGGCCTGCGAAGGAAGAGGCATATCTTCCGGTAGAGCAGGAGGCACCGGGAATTGCAGAGAGAAAATCCGTAAGTGTCCCTATGGAAACAGGTATTCTGGCGATTGACTCTATGTTCCCTATCGGTCGTGGACAGCGTGAGCTGATCATCGGCGACCGTCAGACCGGCAAAACATCGATTGCCATTGATACTATTTTAAACCAGAGGGGCAAAGGTGTGATCTGCATCTATGTTGCTGTCGGACAGAAAGCATCTACTATTGCAAAACTGGTAAATACATTAAAGAAAAATGACGCCATGGATTACACAATTGTAATGGCTTCTACAGCCAGTGATCCGGCGCCTTTACAGTATATAGCCCCCTATGCAGGAACTGCTATGGCGGAGTTTTTTATGCATCAGGGAAAGGATGTTCTCATTGTATATGATGACCTTTCTAAACATGCGGTAGCATATCGTGCATTGTCTCTGCTGTTGGAACGTTCTCCGGGGCGTGAAGCATATCCTGGCGATGTTTTCTATCTTCATTCCAGGTTGTTAGAGCGGTCCAGCCGTCTTTCTGATAAGCTGGGAGGTGGTTCCATTACAGCCCTTCCTGTTATTGAAACACAGGCAGGTGATGTATCGGCCTACATTCCTACTAATGTAATATCTATTACGGACGGACAGATCTTTCTGGAAAGTGATCTATTCTTTTCCGGAATGAGACCGGCTGTAAACGTAGGACTTTCTGTATCCCGTGTAGGCGGTGCCGCACAGACTAAGGCGATGAAAAAAGCAAGCGGAACGGTCCGTGTGGATCTGGCACAGTACCGTGAGCTGGAAGTATTTACCCAGTTCAGCTCTGATCTGGATGAGACCACAAAAGAACAGCTGGCTTACGGAAAACGCTTAATGGAGCTGTTAAAACAGCCTTTAGGACATCCGCTTTCCATGGCAGAGCAGGTTATTACCTTATGTGTAGCTACACACAAGCTGATGTTAGACGTAGATGTAAAGAAGATAAAAAAATTCCAGATGGATCTGTTAGGATGGTTTGAAGAAAAGCATCCGGAGCTTGTAAATGAGATCACAGAGAAAAAGGTCTTAAGTGATGAGCTTACAGAAGGTATCTTAAAAGCTGCAAAGGAGTTTAAGGAGGCAGTATGGCAAACGCAAGAGAGATCCAAAACCGAATAAAAAGTATTCAGGATACACGTAAGATCACCAATGCCATGTACCTTATTTCTTCTACAAAGCTGAAAAAAAGCAGAAAGCTTCTGGAAGATACAGAACCCTATTTTTATACGCTTCAGAGCCTGATCCGGCGCATCCTGCGTCATATGGGAGATACCGAACATACCTATTTTGACGAAAGAAAAGAAGTGAAAGAAGAGGATCGTATCCGGGGCCTGGTGGTTATTACCGGTGATAAGGGTCTGGCGGGCGCCTACAACCACAATGTGCTGAAACTGGCTCATGAATGGATGGAGAAAAGTGACAATAATCGTCTGTATGTAGTGGGAGAACTGGGAAGACAGTATTTTGCGGCCCGGCATATGCCGGTAGAGGAGCAGTTCCATTACACGGTGCAAAATCCTACCATGCACAGAGCACGAATGATCGCTTCCTCGCTGCTTGAAGATTACAAAGACGGCCGTCTGGATGAGGTATGGATCATTTATACGCAGATGATAAACAGCATGAAGGTGGAGGCTCAGATGGAGCAGCTTCTGCCCCTTAAAAAAGAGGATTTCAGCAATGTGGTGATCCCGGCAGATATCCATCAGGAAGAAATCCAGATGGTGCCGTCTCCAACGTCTGTTATGGATCATGCAGCACCCAACTATGTGACCGGATTTATATTCGGAGCTTTGGTAGAGTCATTTTGCAGTGAGCAGAATGCCCGTATGATGGCCATGCAGTCTGCCAGTGATAATGCGGCAGAGCTGTTAAATGAGCTGTCTGTTGAGTATAACCGTGTGCGTCAGGCTGCTATTACCCAGGAGATTACTGAGGTAGTAGGCGGTGCAAGGGCGCAGCGAAAGAAGAAAAGATAAAGGAGGAAGCCATGAATAAAGGAAAGATCGTGCAGGTAATGGGACCTGTAGTAGATGTGGCTTTTGAAGATGGAAATCTTCCTCATATCCAGGATGCGCTGACCGTAATGAATAACGGAAAGTGTTGCGTCATGGAAGTAGCCCAGCATATAGGCGGGAATGTGGTCCGCTGCATTATGCTGGCCTCCAGCGATGGTCTGTATAAGGATATGGAGGTAGAGGCAACGGGACGTGGAATTGCTGTTCCGGTTGGTGAAAAGACGCTGGGGCGTCTGTTTAATGTGCTGGGCGATACCTTAGACGGTGGTGAGAGCCTGGAAGGGGAAGAAAAATGGGTCATTCACAGAGATCCGCCCAGTTTCGCAGATCAGAGCCCGGTTGTAGAAATGCTGGAAACGGGTATCAAGGTTATTGACCTGTTGGCGCCTTATGCAAAAGGCGGTAAGATTGGTCTGTTTGGCGGTGCCGGTGTTGGAAAGACGGTGCTGATCCAGGAGCTGATCACCAATATTGCCACCGAACACGGCGGATATTCTATCTTTACCGGTGTAGGAGAGCGTTCCCGTGAGGGAAATGACCTCTGGACGGAAATGAGTGAGTCTGGTGTTTTAAAGAAAACAGCCCTGGTATTCGGACAGATGAATGAGTCACCGGGCGCACGTATGAGAGTGGCGGAAACAGGACTGACCATGGCAGAGTATTTCCGTGATGTAAAGCATCAGAATGTGCTGTTATTCATTGACAACATCTTCCGCTTTGTCCAGGCTGGTTCTGAGGTTTCGGCTCTTCTTGGCCGTATGCCTTCTGCGGTAGGTTATCAGCCTACTTTGGCTACAGACCTTGGTGGTCTGCAGGAGCGTATTGCTTCTACAAAGAACGGTTCTATCACCTCTGTTCAGGCTGTGTATGTGCCTGCAGATGACCTGACCGATCCGGCTCCCGCTACTACATTTGCTCATCTGGATGCAACTACGGTTCTTTCAAGAAAGATTGTGGAACAGGGTATTTATCCGGCAGTTGACCCCTTAGAGTCATCTTCCCGTATCCTGGAGGAAGATGTTGTAGGAAAAGAGCATTATGAAGTAGCCAATAAGGTAAAGGAGATGCTGCAAAAGTACAAAGAGCTGCAGGACATCATCTCGATTTTAGGTATGGAGGAGCTTTCGGAAGAAGATAAGCTGACCGTCAGCCGAGCAAGAAAGATTCAGAGATTTTTATCTCAGCCATTCCATGTAGCAGAGAACTTTACCGGTGTTCCCGGAAAATATGTGCCTGTAAAGGAAACAATCCGCGGTTTTAAGGCTATTATTGACGGAGATATGGATGAATATCCGGAGACCGCTTTCTTTAATGTAGGAACGATTGACGAAGTAGTGGAAAAAGCGAAAGCAGGGAGTGCCGTATGACAACATTCTGGCTTAAGGTCATAGCCAGTGACCATGTATTTTATAATGGAAACTGCGAAGCTTTAGTAGTTCCGGCTCATGACGGGGAAGTGGGTATCCTTCCTCACAGAGAGGCAATGATCCTGGCAACTCAGGAAGGGGAGCTTAAATTCCGGGTTCCGGGAGAGAAGGAATACCGTCATGCAGTGGTAGGACTTGGAATCGTCCAGGTAGCAAACAACCGTGTGACGGTAGTGGTAGATACGGCAGAAAGGCCGGAAGATATTGACGAGGTTAGGGCAAAACAGGCATTGGAACGAGCCAAAGAACAGCTTCGCCAGAAACAGAGTATCAGGGAATACTATATGTCTAAAGCATCCATGGCCCGTGCCTTAAGCAGGCTGAAGGTGAGCCAGCATAAGGGCAGTGAATACCATGGACTTTAGAGAGAGCGCGAATTAGTACATCGTTTACAAAATAACTGCACACTCGAATCTGCATCCTACGTGATTAAGCCAGTTATTTATGAAACGATGTACTAGTGTACTGGCATATTGATAATTGAACTTATATATAACTTGCGCTATACTGTA
>CAVFER010000040.1:0-6061 GCA_963621525.1 bacterium
GATAGAAGGTCGGGAAATACATCAGGGACAGGAAATAGCTGACCGGAACGTTCAGTTCAACCTGTAAGGTCTTCTCATCCACTGCCGTAACACCAAGCTCGCTCTTGTCTTTGTCACCGGCAATGATCTCTGCTGCGTTCTTGACCTGACCGATATCACTCAGCATATAGGAATACTCAGAAGCTACTGTCGGATCTACGGCTCTCTGCCATGCAAATACGAAATCTGCTGCGGTAACAGGGGTACCGTTGCTCCATTTTGCATCCTCACGAATGTGGAAAGTATAGGTAAGTCCATCTTCAGAAAGCTCATAAGACTCTGCCAGAGCCTCCACAGCCTTTCCGGATGCATCCATCTGCATCAGACCGTCGGTATAGTTTGCGATTACCTCAAATGAAGTACCGTCGGTTGCCTGCTGCGGATCAAGGGATTCAACCGGTGTCTCAAGCATGATGTTTAAGTCAGAGCTTCCTGCCGCAACAGTAGTATCTGCTGCTGCGGTTGTAGTGTCTGCTCCTGCTGCTGCAGTCTGCTCGGTAGCAGAAGAACCTGAACCGCCGCATCCTACGAGACCTATTGCCATTGCAGAAGCGGTTGCAACTGCCAATATTGCCTTCAGTTTTTTCATAACATCTCCTCCTTCAAATTACGTTGCCACTATGCTATCACATTACTATGTTAAAATCAAGTCAAAAGGGCTTTAGAAAAGAAAGCGTATATTTCAGAAAATAAAGTATTGTCAGACAAAATATTTTCCATCCTGCAAAACTACAAATTCAAAAGAAATAAAAAGTATAATTTTCCACTTGACATTTCCAGTGGTATTCGCTAAAATATAGCAGTATGTTTACATTGAACTGTCCGTGTCCAGGCTTTGATGGAAAACACAACGATTAATATTTCTTATATAATACCGAACGGAGGTGTATTTCATTGGCTAACATTAAATCTGCAAAGAAGAGAATCTTAGTAAACGAAACTAAGGCTGCAAGAAACAAAGCGATTAGATCTAAGGTTAAAACCGCGATTAAGAAAGTTGAGGCTGCTGTAGCTGCCGGAGATAAGGCTGCTGCTCAGGTTGCGTTGGTTGCTGCTACTGCCGAGATTGATAAGGCTTGCACCAAGGGTGTATACCACAAGAACAATGCTGCCCGCAAAGTTTCTCGTGTATCCAAGGCTGTTAATTCTATCGCTTAATTATAGAATTCGATCAATCGATACAAAAATTAAAACTCTCCGGATTAACCCACCGGAGAGTTTTTGTTATATTCAGCGCAATGCGAAAATTCTTCCTTACATCTGTTCTTCATCATAATGCGCTCTGATGCCGCCTACAAATTTAGGTCTGGTTCTTGCGCATACTACACGGGCACCGCCAATAGCTTTGGTCTGGATTCTTACAGGAACAGCCACATCTCTTAAATGCATACCGATCAGGGTATCTCCAATATCAATTCCTGCATGAGCCTTAATGTGCTCTACCGCCACCGGATGCTCTAAAGCATGATAAGCGGCCGTGGCAAATGATCCCCCTGCCTTCAGCTGTGGTACTACGTTAACCGGTTCATAACCGTATTTTTCTGCTGCTTCTTCTTCCAGGATCAGGGATCGGTTTAAATGTTCACAGCACTGAGCTGCCAGATAGATTCCCATAGATTTTAACTCCTCGTACAGGGCCTTGTATAAAGTCTGTCCAATGGTCTCGCTGGAATGAGAGCCAATCTTATAGCTTCCAATCTCACTAGAAGAACAGCCTACTACCAGGATCTGTCCCGGTTTCATTTTCGCAACAGCCAGCAGTTCCTTTAAAACCGCTTTTGCCTGTGTGCGGATCTCTTCTAATACTTCATCACTTTCTTTTTCTGTAGCCACTCCTGGTATTATTTTTTCTTCTGCCATTTACTCAATTCTCCTTTATCGGTTAAGATTAATATACTTTAGTATTTATTGGCGATCAGCAGTTCCACTGCCAGTCGATCTGAAAGTTTTCCTGTTTTCACACTTTCCTCTGCATCAACACATAAATTTACATAAGATAAGATCTGCTCTTTTGTAAATGTTTTTGCCTGGGCCATTATTTTTCCTGTTACAAAAGGCTGTATTTTTAATTTAGAAGAGATGGTACTTTTATCCATTCCGCCTCCCGCCAGTTCTTTCACCTGAAGAATCTGATTAAACTGTCTTGCGATCAGGAATAAGATCCGCATGGGCGGCTCTTTTAATGTAAGAAGGTCTTCGTAAAGATCCATGGCTTTTTTTGTCTGCCGGTTGGCAATAGCCGTGATCATGTCAAATATTTTATTGGTCACCTGGGTAATGCATACTGCATCAATATCTTCTTCTGTGATCACATCCCGGCCTAATGTATAACTGATCACCTTATCCAGCTCAGAAGTGATATTTTCCATATCATCTCCTGTTTTTCCCAGAAAATACTCCATGGTCCTGGTAGTTATCTTCTTTCCGTTCCTTGCCAGTATGCCACCCGCCCATCTGACAAGCTGGGCACTGTTCTGGCGCTCCATCTGCGCAATATAGCCATATTTTTTCACTGCTTTATACATGCGGCTGCGCTTATCCACTTCTGTTTCAACAAACAGAAGACAGGTGGTATCTGGAATATTTTCTACATAAGTGCTCATCTCATCTGCGCCTGCTCCGCCTTTAAACCAGCCGCTGTCTTCCATAAGAATCAATCGTTTTTCTGCAAAAAAAGGCATTGTATCAGAAAGGCTGATGATCTCATTTACATTCATGCCTTTCCCTTCATAATAGTTATAATTCATGGTATCACCCTGGGTAATGGCTTCCCGCAGCCGGTTTTTATAGCTTTTTTTCAAAAATACCTCATCCCCGAAAAGAAGATACGCTTTCTTAAAATCTTTATTTTTTATATCCTGGTTCAGAGTCTGCATATGATATTCGCTCCTGTTTTCTCTGGCCACATTATAGCATACATGTTTTAAAAAAGCAAAAATGCATTGACATTTCGCAGTTTAGTATTTAATCTTCTAACATAGTTCTTCTCAGAACTGTTTTGTTTAGAACTTTCAGGAAGGAATGAAAAAAATGAATTTACAACAAAAGAAAGACAATCGCTTTCTCGCAACAGAACCTTTGGGGAAACTATTATTAAAGCTGTCTCTTCCTACTGTTACTGCCCAGATCATCAACATGCTGTATAACATTGTTGACCGTATCTATATCGGACACATACCGGAAAACGGCGCTCTGGCACTTACCGGTGTGGGCGTATGCATGCCGTTAATTATGATCGTATCTGCTTTTGCAGCATTGGTGGGCAACGGCGGTGCTCCCAGAGCCTCTATTTTTATGGGAAAGGGAGATAAGGAATCTGCGGAACGAATCCTTGGCAACTGCTTTACCACCCAGATTTTTGTATCACTTCTGCTGACTTTGATCCTTTTTAGCGGAAACAGAAGATTTCTTATGGCTTTTGGCGCCAGTGAAAATACCATTCCTTATGCCGTCGCCTACATGAATATCTATTCCTTGGGAACAATCTTTGTACAGCTGACTCTCGGCATGAACGCCTTTATCACAGCTCAGGGCTTTGCAAAAACCGGTATGCTGTCCGTTCTGGTAGGTGCAGCCAGCAACCTTATCCTGGATCCCATCTTTATTTTTGCATTCCATATGGGCGTGCCGGGTGCTGCTCTTGCAACGATCATTTCCCAGGCGCTTTCCTGTACATGGGTTTTAAGCTTCCTTACGGGCAAAAAATCTTATCTTAAGATCCACCGTTGCAATATGAAACTGCAAAAAGACATCATCATCCCAAGCCTTGCACTGGGACTTTCCACGTTTATCATGCAATCCAGTGAAAGCGTTATTTCTGTATGTTTCAATTCTTCCCTGCTAAAATACGGAGGAGATCTTGCAGTTGGAGCCATGACCATTTTAACAAGCGCCATGCAGTTTGCTCTTTTGCCCCTTCAGGGCCTTGGACAAGGTGCCCAGCCTATCATTAGCTATAATTATGGTGCAGGACAGACAAAACGTGTGAAAGATTCTTTTAAACTGCTTTTAAAAATCGACCTTTCCTACTCTGCACTGATGTGGCTTTTTGTCATGCTGTTCCCTGCTGGTTTTGCCTCTATTTTTACTTCCGATCAGGCACTTTTAACATTTACCGCACATGCACTGCGGATCTACATGGCTTCTATCCTGCTGTTCGGTATTCAGATGGCCTGCCAGATGACATTTACCTCTATCGGAAGTGCAAAAGCTTCTATTATGGTCGCTGTTACCAGAAAATTCATCCTGCTGCTTCCGCTGATCTATATCATGCCGCACATTTATACAGCCGATCAGACTTGGGCTGTTTATATGGCTGAACCTATTGCAGATTTTCTGGCAATTTGTTTTACAAGCGTACTGTTTCGATTTGAGTTTAAGAAAGCGCTGGCGAAAACAGCAGGAGAATAATCGGTTGCCTGATTTACTCTTTAATCCTGGCCTGAACCACCATCCTCTTTGTTTTGCCGTAGCAGGTAGATAAGGTAAGAAGCTTTTCTGTCCCATTTTGATAAGGCGTTATCTCATTTTCCTCTATAATTTGGGAGGCGATCACAGGGCAGCTTATCCATTTTCCATTGCGAAAAATTTCTATATATGGGTGTTCTCTGACAAAATCCGGATCTTTGTATTTTTTCAGATCACTGAACATGGAGCCATCTTTCATATTGTGTCCATAAATAATGGTATTTGCAGAAACAAACGGTATCCTTCTACTGTCTGCAAAAATAGCTCCTCCAGTCTGTTTTTCTCTGTTAAATCCATGCTCCAGATAATATCCACTGTCTGTTCCCCATACCACCGGATAATCAACTGCGGTTTTAGGAATGCGGATCCAAAAACTATAATCCGGATTTAATTCCTTTAATTTTTCTTCATCTATATCCGTCACAGGATCTGCTATATCCTGTGACTTGATCTCCACTTTTTTTCGTATGTTCTCATAAAATGCTGCTGCCGTTTTATATTCTTTCAGGATTTTTCCGGTATAGACTGCCCCTGAAACTGCGAAAATTGCCAAAAAAATCCCGATCATCAGACTTTTTTCTCTGACCAGTAAGCAGAACCTTCTCATATAACCTGCCTGCCTCATTTTCCAAAAACCTATCAGAACGATAGCGCCCAAAATAACCGAGATGATCAGCCGGATCCTATTGTTCTCATTTCGGTTGGCCGGTGCATCTATCTCCAGGGAGTATTCCTTAGAAGAATACTCCCCTTCAAGATCTTGTAAAGCTTCTGCATTTTTCCTTGCAATCAAACCACCATACACAGCCCTGCAGTCAACTGTATCCTTCCGTCCTAAAGATTTTTCAGATTCTTCTTGATGTTCATTCAAATAACTGACTGTCTCTAAAGGAAAAAGCCTTCTCACTCTTTTCCCGCTTTCAGGGTCCCTTACCATAATCCAGGCTGTCTGCAAAACATCCTCGATCTCAGCTATATCACGGTAAATAATCTCTTCTGACACATAAACAGACTCTCCTTTCGGCATCTCCTGTGCAGCTGCGCTAAAACCAGCTAAAAGTACCGTTCCAATCAGAATACCTCCAAACCAGAGAAGTCTTTTTCTCTTTTTTGTGCCATTTACGCCTTTAAAAAAGCACCAGAAAGCTGCCAGCATGCATAAAAACGTTGCTCCAATCACTTCTGTAATCCTGCTGTTATCTCCTGTTTTCAGACTGTGATCCGATATCTCATCATAAGAACCATTATAACCTGCACTTCTCCCTTTTCTCTCATAAAAAGCCCGGATCCAACCTTTTTTCTTTTCATGCATCTTTTTGTTTTTGATCTCAAAAATCCCTTTTACCATTTTTCCATTTTCAACAGTAAAATGATAAACTTCCGTGCTTATCTCATAGCCTTTTGGTGCAGTGATCTCCCTAAAAACATAGGTTCCATCTGGAGGAGTAGTGATCCTAAAATAGCCATTTTCATCACTCTTAGTAATTTGCATCACCTGACCCAGCTGGTTATAAAATGCAAATACAGCACCAGTAAGAGGATTTCCCTCTTCATC
>CAVFER010000040.1:6071-25632 GCA_963621525.1 bacterium
CTCTTCATCTGTCTTTTTAAAGGAAATATAGGATTTTTTCGGCACAACGTGATTTCCACCACCGCCAGAAGACCGGATCCGGCTGTTATAAAAAATAAATTCCTGCTGCTCTTTGGTTTGAGCAGAAATCTGGATTTCTAATTCCTGTCTCTTTTCATATCCAGCCGGTGCTTCCAACTCTCTGATGATATAACTGCCTGGTTCCAATCCATAAAATGTCTGTCCTTTTTCCTCTTCTGATATCCACTGGCAGATCACTTCCATTGTATCTTTTCGCACCAGTTCCAGCTTCGCTCCCGGAAGCCGTGTTTTTAATGCACTATCCTTTTTTTCTACATATGCGATCGTACCGTAATTACGAAGAATTACCTTCGGTATTTCTATCATTCCTTCTGTAATGGTAAAATAGGTCGGCTCATTGGATTTTGTATAACCTTTTGGTGCACTGATCTCTACCAGGCGATAATTTCCAGTTTTCAGACCTTTGATCAGATGAGGCTGTCTGCCGGTTGTCCAGTTTTGGATCAAAGTCCATCTATTTTCTGTTTTAAACGTTCCCTTTTCATCCTTCTTTATCACCTCTTCTTCCCGTTCCAGCTGCAAAATGGCACCTTCCAGATATTCTGATGTATCTCCCAGAAGTTTTTCTGTCAACACCCGGTTGCTATCATTGACCGGATCATAGTTCAGTTCTATAAGGGGCGTCTTTTCATCCTGGTATTCAAACTGAAACTCCAGTGTTTTTTCAGAAAGCATATATCCGGGTGCTGCTTTTATTTCTCTCACCAGATAATCATAAGGACTGAAATTTCCATTTTTATCCAGATATCCAATCGGCTGTGGCAGAAATACCGCTTTTCCCTGTTCATCTGTTTCCTGTTTTTGGCATGCGATACCCAAAGTTTTATTAATCAGTTCAAACTCTGCTCCCTGCAATAATATTTCCTTATTTTCAGAGTCATGTTTGACCACTTCCAGTCTGCCTTGGGGGATTTTATCCTGCATTTCCAGTTTCTGGATCTTTTTTGTGTCTTCTATGGTAAACGGGATATCCACAGACTGTAAAAATCCATACGGTGTGGTTTCTTCCCTTAAAATATAGGAACCCACTGGAATGTATTCGATCAGATGTGGTTTGAGATTTCCCACCTCATATCCATCTGGTACCATCCCATTTTCCATTTCTTCCTGTGTATACCTTCCATCCAGACCGGAAGTCCACACTGCTTCTTCCTCTCTGTATCTTCCTTCCTCCTCTGGAATATGCAAAATCAATGGTGACTCGCTGATCACTCCGTGTTCATCCACAGGATAGATTCTCATTCTGGCTCCTGCCACTTCTTCGCCTCCTGTAATGTTGTTTTTACTTACCTCAAGGCGCAGTGGTTCCTCTTTCATAACCACCTGATGGATCATTTCCAGATGTCCTGTATCAGTGATTTCAAAAAGGATGGGATCTGCTGTGGCATAACCGGAAGGTGTGGCACTTTCACTTAAAATGTAAGTTCCTACCGGCAGATATTCAAATCGGACGGTTCCATTTTCTGTAAAGCAGTAACGGCCATTTACGGTTCCCGGAACCGCTTTCCACTGATGGTCGTATTTCGTAATCGGATTTAAACCGGCTGCGTCTGCCTCCTCTCTTCCGGTGGCCCACATTTCCTGCCATTCCTTAAATCCAGCCCGGTCAAAACTTAAAAGTTTGTTCTCTTCCCTCATCAAAATATCCGGTGTTTTATCTTTTTCTTCCTCCGGCACCTGGTACAAGGTAAGTTCTGCCAGACTGTCCTCATAAAGAAGTTCTCCTGTTTTTCTATCCTCTTTACGGATCTCTACAGAAGTAAAATCATCTTCCATTTCAAAAGATTGTACATGCTCTGTCTCCAAAATCTGGATATTTTCCCGTTTTTTCTGTACATAACCCTGCTCATAAGGACATACGGTTTCTTCCAGCACATATTCACCTACCGGAATATGGTCGATCCAGTGGGGCTTATCTGTTTTTATCCATTCTCCATTTTCATCTGTTTTCAGATTGCCTGCATCATCGTATAAATAACCACTGATCCAGGAAGCGTACACCTTTCCAGGCAGATAAATGCCTTCTTCATCTGTAAGCAGATTTCCCGCTTCATCCCGTTCTGCCTCATATAAAGTCATCGCTGCGCCTTTTATTTCTTTCTGGGTACGCACATCGATCTTTGCAAAAGCTGCCCTGGTAAAAGCATTGGAATGAAAATACTCCTGAGGCTCTATAGTGTCCTTAAAAAAGATTCCCTGGTAAGGTTCCTGCACATATCCCTGTTCAAATGGTACCTGTTCTTCCTGAAGGATATAGGCGCCAAAGGTAAGTCTGTCTATCTCATGAAGACCTCCTGTCTCTTCTTTTTCCCCTTTGGAATTAGTACTTCCATCACTGATCCACTGTTCTTCCTTCATGGTCAGATGGCCGTTTTTGTCATATACTGGAAGACCATTTTCATCATCTGCAGAACGTTTTTCTGTATAAATAGATTCCCCAGCTTCATTTTTATGTACCTGCACAGAATAAACAAGCTGCTTTTCTCCAGCTTCACCTGTTACATACGCCATGATCCTTCCATAATCGTCCAGCACAAAGGCCATTCCTGTATCCCGGTCTGCATAACAGATAAAATTCCCCCGCTCATCCAGGACTTTGTATCTGTCTTCATTTTCTCCAGATTCCAGACGTTTTTGTGCCCTTAACTGATCCAGATCATAAAAATACAGATCTCTTGGCGCATTGTTTACTATTTTATCTTCCCATACAGGAAGTGCAGCCGGACCACTGACATTTCCTGTTTTCAGGATTTCTCTCCTGCTTCCTGTTTCATCTGCAGTGATTTTTACGGTTTTTCCTGCTTCCTTTTCTGCTTTTACGCCTTTATAACCGCCATTCTCATCTTTTTCCACAATAAGTCCCTGATACAATGCTAATGTGGACCCAGAAACTGTTACTTTAAAACGGATCCCTTTTCCTGTAAATTTCCCCTGCAGATCATATAAAAGCTTGACTCCCTCCATAGCTTTCAGTTCTTTTTCCGTTCCTTCTATGATCTCTTCTGAATACTGATCCATTTTTTTCGTAACATTTCCTGTCCAGGTTCCTTTTTCTGTATCAAAATGTATTTCTCTCACATCGCCTCTTTCTTCCAGCTTTTCCTTTCTTCCGTATACCTTATAAATAAGCGTATCACCTGCATCATTTACCCGGATTTTTTCTTCCAGTCCGCCGCTGTCTTCCTTTAATCCCTGATCATCTGTCTTTAACAGCCCGTTTTTATTTCCAACATAAGAATCTCCATCCTCTACTTTGCGGATCTTCATTTTTGAAGGATGATTTTTTACCGGAATCTGACTGACAGTTTCATAAGATGTCTTATTTCCATCTCCGGTAACCGGGACAGCATATTCATATTTGGCAGCTATTTTCCGCTCATACCCATCCATGGTTCCGTCTCTGTGTATAGTTTCCTGATAATAAGATACCTTGTCCCCGTAGATCTCAAAAGCTACCGGACGGCTTTTTATATAACCTTCCGGTGCCTGTACTTCTACTAAAACATAGGTACCTGCTCCTAAAGGTTTGGGAGTTTCGATATACCCAACCGGGATCTTTTCCAGTTTTCCATCTACTAACACTTCCCGCAGTGTAGTAAAAGAGCGGAATATGCCTCTTTCTGTGCCTGTTTCATCCACCTGACTGATCCGCTGGCTTTCATCATACAGCGGGATCCCATCCTCATTTAACTGCACTGGTAGATCAGCCTCTGTCCCGTTATCCATTCCTACTCTTGGATAAAGAATCTCTTTTCCATCTGTATCCAGAACCTTATTTCCTTCGTGATCTTTTGCCGGGCCAAATAACACCTGTCCCGTTCCTGCTATATTTCCTATACCTTCCTTCTTTGCATCCCTTTTTGCTGCATAGATTCTGAACAATGCCCCGTCATGGATGATATTTTCCCCGGTCTCACTGTCCACTTTTTCAATGCGCAACCTGGAATGGAAATAGTTATTTTCAAAATCTTCCTGGTTAAAGGCCACATAATTAAAGGTTTCTCCCGTCCCCCTCGGCTTTAATGTTTCCACATTTCCTGTGTCCGGGTTGATCCGGTCTGCTTCTGGAGTAAGAATGCTCCACGGCACTAACATAGGCGCAAATTTGCCTTCTACTGCCATGTTTTCCCCCTTCATAGCCGGAACCTGTTTCTTTACCTGCACCTGGCCATTTTCCGTTTCACTCCCATCATAAAGTACACTGTCTAAAATTACTTTGTCTTCGCTTTGAGAAATCGATCCTAAAACATCCCCCGGCTTAATATCTTTATCAAGCCCATACGGATAGATTTCAAAAGATCCATCTATATTATCTGTCTGGATCTTACGATCCTCTTCATTAAACCGGATCTTATATTTACGGATCAGATCATCCGGACTGTCACTGCTGTGATACCAGAAATAAGTACTTCCCATCTCATCTAAAACAGTCTCTTCTCCTGTATTTTCATCCTTTACGATCTCTGGCACAAAAGGAATAAATATTTCTCTTGGTTCCTCTGTTTTATAATGCCTGTTTGCCAGTTCTTTTGGCAAATCAGAAGGCATCTGTTCTTCTATTACATATTCTCCATAGGGAAGCGGGATAGAATATTCATAGTAACATTCCTTTCCATCTCTTCGGTTACACTGCAGAGTCTTTCTGTTTCCATCTGTACCACCATTTTCATCTCGCTCCCATTCTATGGACAAATCTTCTTTCAGACCTGCAAACTGGTCCAGGTAAACTGCCGCTTCCCCTTTTGCCTGTTTTAATGCCTGCTCATAGGCCCGGTCACTGTCCATATAAGGCCATGCTTTTAATATCTCTTCTTTATAGACCTTTATATCATAATGATCCAGGGCAAACTGTGTAAGAACTTCATCCGGGTAAATATCGCCTCTTTTTTGTTCTGCCCCGTCCATTGCATCAAAAAACTTACGGTAATCAAAGCTTCCATTCGACGTTTCTTCCAACAGTCCTTTTTCTCCATCACTTGCCAGAACATTTAACAGATCTCGTTTTAAATAGATTCTGAAGGAAAACTGGTCTAGTATCTTTCTTCCCTCTATCTGTCCATTTTTTCCAAATAATCCCAGGAAACTGGTAAGAGGATCATTATGGACAGAACCATACGTATTCACATTTTCATAAGAAGACTGGGAAATGTGCTTTGTAATGCGCACTGGCTGCCGTATCACACGTTCCAGCATAAGCACTGGCGCTTTTTCTGTTTCTCCATCCTGGACCGGCTGGTTCTGTCCCGGATAAGCCAGATGAATATACTGGATAAAACTGCCTTGATCTGTGTCTTTCCACTGTGTTTTTACATCTACAGCGGCTCCCATAGAGGTAAGATACTGATTATAAGGAACCTCTTTCCCTGAAACCATAATGGTCTTTTTCTTTGTTTCTGCACGAAAATTTTCTTCTATGGCCTCTGTTTTCCCAGACCAGTCTGTCGTATTATCTATCTTTATCCTGTGTTCTTTTTTTACTGGATCCCATACGGCTGCCACAGGTTCTTTTTCTGATGTTACATAACTTGTTTCCCGCTCTTGAAAAACAGGAACCTGCTCCATTTCTGCAATAGGTTTTCCATCAAAGTCCAATAATATCTCATCCTTCTCGTACCGTTCATAAACCGGTTCCCAGACCACTGTGATCTTATCTTCCAGACTGATCCTTTCATCCGGTGAGAGCACCGTTTCTATGTCACCTGATTCCATATCATCCGGTTCTATATCAGCATCTTCCGTATACTCCCGCTTTTCTTTCACATAAGCGGTATGACTGCCCAGACGGAATTTATCCTTAGAAACAGCAACCCAGTAATGCCCATCCCGTCTTTCTTTTTTTATATAAAGCTCCCCTTCTGCCCGGTCATAAATACCTGTTCCATAAGGGATCTTATCTGAGTGGTCATAAAGCAGTTTTGCATACCAAACTCCGTTTGCTTCTACGATTTCTTCTATTTCTGCCATGTCATAAAAACCATGTTCTGTATACCAGTCAAGGATCTGCTCTGCAGCCTTTCCGTTAACAGGATCTATCTTGATATAAGCCCAGGGAGCTCCTTCTTGCGTTATCTTTTTATATCCTAACTGCTTAAGCATTTCACAGGCCTGTTTTGACAGATAATCCTCATCCAGTGCTGCATCCCATAATGACAGATCATCCGGTTTTGCCTCTCCTTTTATATAAGGAGCTGTTCTAAAATGATAGGATACTGTCTCAGAAGCAGGCACTTTTTCCTCTTCTTTTGGATCTGCCTTTAAAATCGGATTGCCCTCTTTATCTTTCTTTAACTCTCCGCCTGCGGCTTTTTTGTATACAGGATTCCCCCATGTATCTGTTTTGGGAACTTTTTCCATTTTTGTGATCTGTTTTAAAATCTCTGTCCGCTCTGCAAGCTTCAACTTATAAAAAACCGTATGTTCCGGATAACCGGAAACTGTAATCTCATAGCCATTTTCCGTTCCGAATGACTCTACTGTAAAATCATTCCAAGAGCCATCTGCTTCCATACTGTTATGGTCGGAAAGTCCCTGGGAAATGCGCACCTGTCCCGCTTTTCGCACTATGCTTTCTTTATCTGCCATCCGATTGGACTCTGTCAGATTCTTTCCTGATACAGATAATTCATAGCCTTCCGACCGGCTTAATTCCCGAATATAATAACTTCCCATAAGCAGTGGTCTTCCAACCCAGGAATTTCCATTTTCCGCCTCTCTGTCAGGATAAGTATCGCTTCCAAATCCCCATTTAGAAGAAATGATCGTTCCTCCATTATACAGATTTTCCGGCCCCTGATAACTTTCTGGTGTTCCCACCGTCCCGTCTTCCTTTAACACAGTATGAGGCACTTCTGTATATGCCAGAAATGCAGCATTTCCATCTTTATCCGTCGCTGCCACAGCCGTAAGGTCATCTTTTCTGTAGATTACCCCGGACCTACCATCTGGATGAATGATATCTGCTGCTGCAAAAAGCCCATATACTGCACCTTCTAAGGTTCCGTCTCCCTGTGTCTTCCCATAGCTTTCTTCTGGATCTGCCTCATAAAGCTGCATATCACGCTTATTAATATAGATTTTTCCTTCTGTCCGGTGGTCCCATACCCGAAACTGATAGAGAAATGTGTCTGGATCCCCATAGCCGGAAACATTCATGCCTCCTAGATCATCATCCTGAAACTCCGGAAGGAAAGCTGTGATCTTTTCATCATCATCATCCTCCTCTTCATCCTGAGAAAACAGGCTTATTTCCCCCTCTGATGCCACATCATCTTTTATCGGATTCAGTGAAGAAAGAGACTCCAGCTGACTCTCTTCCCTTGAATAAATATATTGCTCCGTAGTTTCCATATTTTTTTCGGCATAGGAAGACGTTGCCTTAAAAACCGCAACTGCATTGCTTCCTGTTGCCTGTTTTTCCCAGATTTCTTCTGCTTCATCCCACCATTCATCCTCCTCTTTCTCATCTTCGCCCTCTTCATAAATATCTTCTGCAAGCTTCAACTGCGTGATCTGACGCCGTTCTTCTAAATTTGTTTCATTTTCTGGCCCATACAGATAGCTGTAGCCTGTTTTCATCTCTGTATTTTCTGGCATGGCCCCATAATTGAGATTTTCAGGTGCTGCAATCTGCTCTTCTATATCCAGATCCACCAAGACGTCATCTTCCTGTGTTGCTTCTGTCCCGTCCTGAGCAGAAGATACAACGATATGTTCGATCTCATGATCCTCACTGTGTGTACCATGAACCATATAGCCATTTCTGGCCTTTTTCTCTGTCATGGTGTACCCATACTCCAAAGCAATAAAATTTTCATAGGTTTCATCTCGATCTTTCAGCATTGCTTCCATTGCCCGGGTACTTTGTTCGTGGTCTTCTTCATTATTATTAGGCGCATGGAAGTCACTGTTTGCTTCACACAGTTCCTGTTCTGCCAGCCACTGTTTTCTTAAACGCTCATTTTCTTCTTCGCAATTGCATTCTTCTCCCCCGTCTTCAGCGCCTTCTTCTTTGCCACTTTCCCCTTCTCCTTCGTGGTCGCATTCGATCCATTCCGGTGCAGGATGACCCATACAATACGTTTTACTGTAGTTGTAATTGCGGATATCGCGATGAAAGGCTTTTCCCTCTTCATCTGTGGTGATCACGTCACATAACCATTCTTCTTCCGGCTCCGGTGACATACAATTGGCATAAACTTCCCCTGTAGTGCCGTCCGGTTTTCCTTCTTCATATCCATTTTCATTAATCTGTGAATGGTCAAAGCTTTCCCATACATTAAAATCTGCTCCTGCAAGAGGCTGTCCTGTTTCTGCACAGTATTTTTCCAGTCCAACCTTATAATCAGCCTCAAATACCTCTCTGTGCCGAAACCGCTCCAAAGGAGCCATTTCTCCCCCTGCAGCGCCGCTTTTTCCTGTTTCAAACCATACTTCCGCCTCAGGTCTTTGCATATCCAGCCATCCCATCTGCATCTGGAAGGTTTCTGCAGGCTGAAAAATATAGGCATAGTACTGTTCCTCAAGACCTTCTATCCTTCCTGCACTGATCCGTCCTGAAGGTTCTTCTCCCGTATACAAAAATGTGATCTCATTTTCTTTCGGTCCCTTGGTAAAACTCCAGTTTTTATCAGGAAACTGCCAGTTGGCATCCTTTAATTTGGGACAGGAACTAAGATCCAGCGTCAGTTCATAATGACCGTTTTTTAATATCATATTCTGTTTTCGGCCGTTCCAGTCCGGAAGGGTATTTCCACTGCCGGACTCATATTCTTCCAGACCATTTTCCACTGCTTTCTGCATCTCATAGAACAAAGAAAGGACTCTTCCATCCCCTATGGCCCATTCCAGTTTTTTCATGGTTTCTGCCTGCACATCCCATTCCAGTTCATAACCGGCAAGACAGCCCCAGAAATAAGTCTGTACCACAGCATACCGAGTCTTATCATAATAATTTCCCGACACCATCCACTCATACGCCATCATCATAGGCAGATACCGATCAAAGCTTCCGATAACCGGTATGGATGTTTCCGGTGATGCAGTGTACTTTTTCCAGGAAGACTGTGTATGATCAGGCAGTTTTTTTCCGGGCTGCAGGCAGAATGCAGGCACATGACCTTCTATCGGATTCACATAATAGCATGTGATGGATCGGTGACTATGCCCGAAAATATTGATCTGACGATTTTGAAAGGCATCCCCTCTTATGATCATCTGTACCGGCGGTTCATCTGCTGACGATGAAAATGGGATCCCTGTAAAAATAAGGACCCACGCCAGTAAACCTGCCAGTATCCGTTTCCATGTTTTCGTATTCAATTGTTTTCCCCCTTTGGATCCATAGATTTTTAGATAAATAGAATTTTTGAATTAAGATAAATAGATCTCCAGAATTGGACTTAAAACATTACACTAAGCAGACTTCACCTCTCTTTTTGCATTTTTCCCTTTTGAAACATGATTTGTGAAATGTAAGGCCGAACCGGCCATTCATAAAAATAGAAATAAAATATCAGACAAAGCAGAGAGACATCTCCACTGATTCGCATAGGATAACATAAAAAAAAGAGCAAGTCAATCGACCTGCTCTAATTTTGTCAGAATTTTGCCTGTACCAGCACATCCCCTTCGTACACCACCGTATTTCCTGTAGGTATCACCGTTTCTTTTCCTCTGCGGATCATGACGATCAGCGTTCCCGCCTGCATAGATATACGGCTTAAAGCTTTTCCGCTCCATTTATGATTTTTATCCACTGTGATCTCCCTAAGAGTCATATTTTTCCGGTCTTCAAACTCTTCTGCCGCCGCGATCATCAGGTCACCGGCCTGCAGACAGGTATCCCCATTGGGGACCAGCACTTCTTTTCCACGAATCAGCAGCACTACAAGAAGCTTTGGAGGCAGTGTGATTTCTTTTAAACATTTTCCTACATATGGATGCTGTCCGTGGAGATGAAATTTTACGAAGCTGATACTTTCTTCTTCCTGATAATCATTAAAAGTGCGGCGTACATCTGCATTTTCATCAATCATCTGAAATTTTGCTGACATCCAGGGAAGCAGCGTTCCCTGAATGGAAATAGACAGCAGTACGATACAGAATACCAGGTTAAACAGGTTATATCCAAGATGGACCTGCCGCAGGACCACATAGATAGCAAATACAATGGATGCAACGCCACGCAGCCCGGCCCATGATACCAGACCGATCTGTCCTTTCGAGGACTTAAAAATTGCTAAAAGGGCAGCTACAGATATCGGACGGCCTACAACTGTGAGAAAGATCATGATCACAAGTGATGGAAGGATCACCTGAGGCAGTTCGCTTGGAGTAACAAGAAGTCCTAACAGGAAAAAGATCATCATCTGTGCCACACCTGTGAGAACATCAAAAAACAGCACCATATCCCGTTTATGCGGAAGATAAGAATTCCCAAGGATAATACCGCACAGATATACGCTTAAATATCCGTTTCCACCGATCACGGAAGGCATTGTATATGCCAGTATAGCTGCTGCAAATACCAGTATCGTTCTTCCCTGGGCAATATCAAATTCTACGTAATTTAAAACAGCTGCTGTCAGTTTTCCAGACAGCACGCCGCAGCCAATGCCGAAAAATATCTGAAAAAACAGCATAGCACCTACATTTACAGACTGTCCTGCAAGAACTGCTGTCAAAATCACGGTCAGCATATAAGAAACCGGGTCATTGGAACCAGATTCCATTTCCAGTAAAGATGCTGTATTCTCTTTCAGATTCAGATTTTTAGAACGAAGGATGTTAAATACAGATGCTGCATCTGTAGAGCCGATCACCGATGCCACCAGAAAACTTTCCAGAAATGGAAGTTTTAGTACCAGATGGATGAAAATCCCCGTAATCGCGGCTGTTAAAAAAACTCCTGCGCTAGAAAGGAGGACCGCTCGTGAAACCACCGGTTTTGCTTCTTTCATATTGGTCCCGAAGCCGCCGTAAAACATAATGAAGATCAGGCTCACGGAACAGATCAGTTCGCTGAACTGATAATCATCAAAAGAAATCTTAAAAATGCCGTCCACACCAAAACACATTCCCAAAAGGATAAATGCAAGAAGAGACGGTACCCCCAGTTTGTCGATCAGGCGACCTGACAGAATGCAGATTACGATCACGATTCCTGTAAGCAGTAAAATCTGGTTCATGGCTTTCCCCTTTCTTTTTGATGTACCAGTACATTATATCTGTGATAAAAACATTCCGTCAAACCATTTTCCCGTTATTTCCTGTATTTTAACAGTATCTTTACACAATTGGACAACCTGCACTGCTACCGTGTTTCCTCTTTAAAATAATTATTCATAGAATGCACTTTCCTATTTTGTAAACGATGTACTAGAAAAGCTGTCTGCAGATCTTAACACTGCAGACAGCTTTATTGTGAACTTATTTTTGAACCGGTTTTAAACTTCCTTTAATGCCTGACGGATCGCCTCTGCCATCTCCTCATACTCTGCATCCGTAAGAATGGTCTTTCCGCTGTTCATCTCGAATGTGCCGCCCCATTCTTCACCGCCATTGTATTTAGGAACGATGTGGAAATGTAAATGATGTCCGGTATCACCGTATGCACCATAGTTTACCTTATCTGGATTAAATACTTTGTGGATTGCTCTTGCAACCTTTGCGATATCTGCAAAGTAGTCATTTCTCTCTTCATCCGTCAGTTCGATGAGCTCGCTGACATGCTTTTTGTGAGCAAAAACCACTCTTCCTCTCTTGCTCTGCTCCTTGAATACGTACAGCTTGCCTGTCTTCATTTCGCAGCATGGATAACCAAACTTAGCTAACAATTCTCCTTCCACACAATATGCGCAATTTGGATCTTTAACCATTTCTCCCATTTTTGAAACCTCACATTCTCTTGGATTTATTTCATTTTTAGGATACCACGCCAATGTGAAAAAATCAATAAAAAGCACGTTACGATATATTCAGGCGGTGTATTTTATGATATACTCTCTATAATCAAATTTAACAGGAGATTTTTATGAGCAGTCTGAATTTTCGGAAACGGCACAACAGAAAAGGATTTTTCTTTCGTCTGTCCCGCCATCTTCCTACTTTTATAGTACTTTTAGTCATCGTCCTTGTTCTCGGGGGCGGTATTTTTGCCTTTTCACGCTTTGTTTTAAAACAGAAGTCCGGTTCATGGCCGGCTTTTGCTACTGCCTCACAGGCAAACCGCAAACCAGATGCAACTGATCCTTCTGATGCAAAAGAAGAGGATCTCGTTGCTATCCGCATCGCCCAGGCGGACCGCATCGCCAAAGGATATGACTATGACAAGGCCATAGAGCTTTTACAGCAGGATGCTTCTCTGTCCTCTGACCCACGCATAGAAGAAGCTATTTCTGACTATCAGTCTAAAAAAGATGCTCTGGTACCTGCTGATGTAAAAAATGTGACCCATGTGTTTTTCCATTCTCTGATCATGGACACTTCCAAAGCCTTTGACGGAGATTCCCGTTCTGAAGGATACAACTCTGTTATGACCACAAAGGACGAATTTTTAAAGATCCTGGATGCGCTTTACAATGACGGTTATGTGCTGGTGCGTATCCATGATATTGCCTATGAAACGACGGATGAAAACGGAAATCCGGTATTTACCTGGGGAACCATCCTGCTTCCGGAAGGAAAAAAGCCGATTGTCATGTCCCAGGATGATGTTTGCTACTATCCCTATATGGATGGAGACGGCTTTGCAAGCAGGATCATCATTGGAGAAAACGGACGACCCGTCTGTGAAATGAAAATGGATGACGGCACTACAGCTACCGGCTCCTATGACCTGATCCCTCTTTTAAATGACTTTATTGATGAACACCCTGATTTTTCCTATAAAGGCGCCAAAGCCATTATCGCCCTTACTGGTTACGAAGGGATCTTAGGATACCGCACTGCTTCTTCCTACAGTGAAAGCCCGGATTATGAAAGCGAACGGGAACAGGCTGCAAAAGTAGCCCAGTGTCTGCGTGATGACGGCTGGGAATTTGCAAGTCATAGCTGGGGACATTTATGGATGGGAGTTTCTGATGATCCAAAAAATCCTTATAAGATCAGTGATGAACGATTCTACACAGACACTGATAAGTGGGCTGACGAAGTAGCGTCTCTCATCGGACCTACAGATATTTATATTTATCCAAATGGAAATGACATTGCTGACTGGCATCCTTACACAGAGGAAAATTACCGTTATCAGTACCTTCATTCCAAGGGCTTTCGCTATTTTTGCAACGTAGATGCCAGCAAACCCTCCTGGATCCAGATGGGACATGACTATCTGCGTATGGCAAGAAGAAACCTGGATGGTTACCGTCTCTATGAGGATATGATCCAGGAAGATCCGGCGAAGAAGCGTTTAAGTGATCTGTTTGATTCTTCCCAGATCTTTGACACATCCCGTCCTACTCCGGTTACCTGGAGTTATGGACAGACACAAAATGAGACACCTGGGAAAGAGACATCTGCAGGAGAAACAACAGCAGCACCCCAGTAAAACACTGCAACATTTTTCTTATTTTTGCGTACATTGGCACTTTCGGTTTCAAAAGTGCCAATGTACAGTAACTGCAATTCCTCTTATGTTTTGTCTGTGTATTTTATTTACTGAACAGACACTACCTTATAGTCCTTATCTTCTACCGCCTTTGTAAGAACTGCATTGTCTACATCATTTTCTAATGTAACAACAGCCGTTCCTTTTTCGTGGCTTACTTCTGCACCAGCTACGCCTTCTAATGCTTCCAGGGCCTTCTTTACAGCCGCTTCACAGTGTCCGCACATCATTCCTTCAATTTTCATTGTCTTTGTCATGTTCGTATTCTCCTTTTTTCTTTCTGTATTTATTTCTGCCGCAGCAACAGCTTTTCCAGCAGACGCGGTTGCTTTACGGCGGATTTTCTTGTCTTTACGACTGTCTTTGATATTTAATAAATTCAGCCTTAATGCATTGGTCACAACGCAGAAGCTGGATAAGCTCATGGCTGCGGCGCCAAACATTGGGTTTAACTTCCATCCGAAGATAGGGATCCAGACACCTGCTGCAAGTGGGATACCAATCACATTGTAGAAGAAGGCCCAGAACAGGTTTTCATGGATATTTCTAAGAGTTCCCCGGCTTAAGCGGATGGCTGCAGGCACATCACTTAAACGGCTCTTTACCAGAACTACGTCTGCTGCGTCAATGGCAACGTCTGCACCGGCGCCAATGGCAATACCCATATCGGCTCTTGTAAGGGCAGGGGCATCATTGATACCATCACCAACCATGGCAACTTTTCCCTGTTCTTTTAACTTGCGGATCACTTCTTCTTTTCCGTCTGGAAGGACACCGGCGATCACGCGGTCTACACCGGCCTGACGGCCAATGGCCTTGGCTGTGCGCTCATTATCGCCTGTCAGCATAACTACTTCAATCCCCATATTCTGCAGTTCTTTTACTGCCTGTGGGCTGTCTTCTCTTATTACATCGGCAACTGCGATCATACCTGCAAGTATACCGTTTTTTAAGAACATAAGAGGTGTTTTCCCCTCTTCTGCCAGTTTTTCTGCCTGGCGTTTTATCTCTTCTGAGATTTCAGTCTGACTCTGGGCAAATTTCAGGCTGCCGCCTTTTACATCTGCATCTCCCACTTTTCCTTCCAGACCATTTCCCGGAAGTGCCTTAAATTCTGTAACCGTGATCTGTTCTGTCTTCTTTTCTTCTCCATAAGCCACGATTGCCTTTGCTAACGGATGTTCACTTTTACTTTCCAGGGAATAAGCTAATTTTAACAGTTCTTCCTCTGAAGATCCATCTGCTGCCAGTATATCGGTTACCCTCGGTTCACCGCTTGTAATGGTTCCTGTTTTATCTAATGCAATGATCTCAACTTTTCCCGTTTCTTCCAGGGAAACTGCAGTCTTAAAGAGGATACCGTTCTTTGCACCCATGCCATTTCCTACCATAATGGCAACCGGAGTGGCAAGTCCTAACGCACATGGGCAGCTGATGACCAGAACGGAAATACCTCTTGCAAGGGCAAAACCAACGCTCTGGCCCGCGATCAGCCATACAATCACGGTCAGCACTGCAATGGAGATAACAGCAGGAACGAAAATACCGGAAACCTTATCTGCCACTTTTGCGATGGGCGCTTTGGTAGCTGCCGCATCACTGACCATACGGATGATCTGGGAAAGTGTAGTATCTTCTCCTACACGGGCAGCTTCGCAGCGTATAAAACCGGACTGGTTAATAGTAGCGGCTGAAACACGGTCTCCTGCCTGCTTATCTACAGGAATGCTTTCACCCGTAAGAGCCGCCTCATTTACTGCGCTGTTTCCTTCTAACACAATACCGTCTACCGGTATATTTTCACCTGGGCGGACAACAAATACATCACCAATACGCACCTGTTCTACAGGAACTTCTGTTTCTTTTCCCTCTTTTTCCACAACGGCTGTCTTTGGTGAGAGCTTCATCAGGCTCTTTAATGCATCTGTTGTCTTTCCTTTGGAACGGGCCTCCAACATTTTCCCTACTGTAATCAGTGTTAAGATCATGGCAGCAGACTCAAAGTAAAATTCGTGCATGTAGTCCATAACAGCCTGGGCATCTCCCTGATGTTGGGCATAAGTCATGGCAAACAGTGCATAGGAGCTATAGCCAAAGGAAGCAAAAGAACCTAAGGCTACTAGGGTGTCCATGTTTGGAGCGCCATGGAACAGACTCTTAAACCCGTTAATAAAGAACTTCTGATTGATAATCATAATGATTACCGTCAGATACAGCTGTACCAGCCCCATCATCACATGGTTGCCGTCCATAAATGTCGGCAGCGGCCAGTTCCACATCATATGTCCCATGGAAAAATACATAAGGACAAGTAAAAAACCTACGGAATATAATAAACGTTTCTTTAAAATGGGAGTTTCATGGTCTGCAAGGGCTTCTTCGGAAGCTACAGCACTGTTTACCCCACTTTTTTTATCTCCGCTGCTGTCTTTTGCAGACGCGCCATAACCTGCATCTACTACTGCTTTTATGATCTCCTGGTCTGTGGCGCTTCCTTCCACACCCATGGAGTTCGTTAAAAGGCTGACAGAGCAGGAGGTTACTCCCGGCACCTTGGAAACTGCCTTTTCTACACGGGCGCTGCAAGCTGCACAACTCATTCCCGTTACTGTATACTGCTTCATTGTACTGTTGGCTCCTTTCTTACCGCATGAGTTTCTGTAAGGTGGTCACCAGTTCATCGATCACCTCATCTTTTCCCGCTCTTATATCTTCTGCTACACAAGTCCTGATATGATTTGCAAGAAGGACCTTATTAAAACTATTTAAAGCTGCATTGACAGCTGCTACCTGTATTAATATGTCCGGACAATAAGCGTCTTTTTCCACCATTCCTTTGATTCCCCGTATCTGGCCTTCAATACGATTTAAGCGGTGGATCAGGTCTTTGTATTCCTTTTCTGAACGCTCTTTTGTTTTATGGTGGCAACCGCAGCATTTTTCTTCTTCCATAAACGTTCCTGTCTTTCTCCTTTATTTTCCTACCATTTCTCTGGGAATATACGTATTGTATACCCCACCAGGGTATGTTGTCAAGTGGTATGCTTTCACATTTTTTCTCAATAAACTCACCCCCGCGTATTTGCACTTTCCCACCTGCTTAGACAGGCGATTCATTCATTATTGGCGCTCGTCCTTGCAGACCTTACTGCCATGTGCTATGATAGTTGATAGTGACAGAAGATTCTGAAAATTGTTGCTGTTCTGTTCCGACAGCTGCCCATCCGCAAAGGAGGAATCATGGACCTGATCAACCAATTTGTTGAAAATTATAAAAAGAAGCTTACATTTTATGAAAATCTGGGACGCATCTCCTCTTCCCAGTTAGAAAATGCCCTACAGTCTGCCGGTATCCGCGCCATGGTCACCTACCGCATTAAAAATCCGGGACGCTTAAAAAGCAAGGTACTGCGCAGGAATGCTAAACGCAGCGTTCCTTATAAGAATATGAAGGAAATCTATGAGGATATCGCAGATCTGTGCGGCATCCGTGTTTCCCTTTACTTCCCCGGTGACCGTGTAAAGGTAGACTCTCTGATCAAAGACCTGTTCCAGGTCATTGATCGCAAGCAGTTCCCGGAACAATCAAAACCGCCTACCTACAACAAACGTTTTTCCGGCTATTGGGCCAACCATTACCGAATCCGACTGAAAGAAGATATGGTACAGCCTTCCGAAAAACGCTATTGTGCTGCTAAAGTGGAAATTCAGGTAGCTTCTGTTCTCATGCATGCCTGGTCTGAGGTGGAACATGATCTGGTGTACAAGCCTATGCAGGGAACTCTTTCAGAAGAGGAACTGGCTATTTTAGATGAATTAAACGGCCTGGTGCTTACCGGTGAGATCGCTCTGGAGCGTCTTCAGGCTGCGGGCAACGAAAGAATACAGAACAGTCAGGCCACTTTTGCAAATCAGTTCGAGCTTGCATCTTATTTATACAATTATTTGAGTAATAATTTCCTTCCAGAAGATATTAAACTTCGTATGGGAAATATTGAACTGCTGTTCCGTTTTTTAAGCAGCTTGAAGATATTACGTGCGAAAGACATCGGTCCCATCGTAAAGTCTGTAAAATTTGAAAAAGACAAACGTACCATTTCCCAGCAGATCATCGACCAGATCATCAGCGGAAATGAAAAGAGATACCAGGCATACCAGAAGCTGCGCTCTGATGATTCTAATTTAAGCCCGGAGCATCAGGAAGCCATCCACTACTTCTTTGGTCAGTGGGTGCCTTTAGAAAACCTCTTAAACCGTGTGACCAAGCGCAGTTCCCGTTCTGTAAGCGTTTTTAATATCAACGCCTTAAAGCGTTTAGGTGTGCTGGATAAGGAATGTATCAACCAGATCGCATTCCTGCGGAAAATGCGAAACTCCCTGATCCATGATATTGAAGTGCCGGAAGAGACATATATCAGGGAACAGGGGGAAAAAGCGAAAGTTATGAGGGAGAAATTAGTGGGGCTTCTGGATACAAAAACAGCAGAGGGGTGAATTCCTCTGCTGTTTTTGCAGCTCTGCTTTTCGTTTTTCTGTCTTTTTTATAGAAACTTTGATGCAGTGTTTCTCCATGGTAATCCGACGGATACCCCCATTACTCCTGCTCTCCTTCGTTTGCCTCTTCCAGAGTCACATTTTCCTGTCCATCTTCTACATATTCCAGACGCAGTACTGCCTGGGGCCAGTTTAAAGCAATACGGGCCGTTTTTCCCTTTTCTTCTCCCGCCTTTTTGATCAGATTTAGCAGCTCATCCAACACTGCTCTTGTAAGATAACCGCCTCTCCAGTGGAAGGTAAGCATTTTTCCCTTTTTTGCAGCCTGAAGGGAACGTTTATACACATCTTCTGTCTTTGTAAAGGACATTTTCTTCTCTTTATAATAAAAATGATCCCCGTCTGTGCAGGCCGGTGCCGGTGCGATCAATGGCTCATGGTCACGAAAAATGTTTTTATCGTCCAGGTTAAAGTAGTCGTAGCGGATCTCCTTCGCGCCAAAGCTGTGCTTACCCAGTGTGTTATCAAAAGTGGCATCCAGATGATAATAGGTTCCGCCGATTTTTACAATATTCCAGGTATGACGGTACTTGATCCCTTTTTCCGGGTTATTTCCACATATCGCGATCATGCACCAGACACCTAAAGCATCGCAAAGCACTTTTACAGACTTGGCAATCCCTTCGCATACCCCCACGCCCTGTCCTAAGGGGCCGATGATCTCATGGGAATAGGATTTTTTTAATTTGTCATAATGTACATTTTCACAGATAAAATCATGTACATACTTTTCTTTTTCCCATTCCGAAAGCTTCATTGCAGGTCGGGCCAGTTTTTCTACTCTGGCTTTTAAGGCTTTCTGATGTTCTTTTATTTTCCCTTTTTCAAAAATATACTCCGGCAAAAAGGTGATATTGGCCGAATCCTGATAATACCGGTAATGGAAGCCCTCTGCCCAGAAGATCTCAGGGTGATCTAATCGCAGCTGGAAAAACACGTCACTTAATTCCCTTCCTTCCAGCTTTGGCACCTGAAAGCTGTCTGAAAGATCCATAAGGCCCTGGTAAATGGCATGGTAGACAGCCTGCTTTGGCTTGCTCATTTTTGTATAGTAATATGGTTCCATGTTTTGTTCCTTTCACAGTAAAAAAGCTGATGTCCTCTGCAATCATTCTGTCACAGAAGCCATCAGCTTATTTTATTTATGCACAGAGCATCTGCCACTCTGCCATATCTGTCCTTGTCCAACGGAAAATATTATAACCTGTACGATTCTTTTTGTAAACTGTTTTTTGTGTAAAAACCATTTAAATATGGCAAATTTCGTAACAGTTCAGACAACCTGTTTAATTCCACGACTAATACACCGGTCATTCTATG
>CAVFER010000041.1:0-25042 GCA_963621525.1 bacterium
GGGTGAACTTCACTGCATCGGCGCGACTACTTTAAATGAATACCGTCAGTATATTGAAAAGGATGCGGCTCTGGAGCGTCGTTTCCAGCCGGTACTGGTAGCAGAACCTACAGTAGAAGATACCATTTCTATCCTTCGTGGCCTGAAAGAACGCTACGAAGTTTACCACGGTGTAAAAATCGCAGATTCCGCATTGGTGAATGCGGCAGTGCTTTCCGACCGTTATATATCCGACCGTTTCCTGCCGGATAAAGCCATTGACCTGGTAGATGAGGCATGCGCCATGATCAAGACGGAGCTTGACAGTATGCCGGCAGAGCTGGATGAATTGTCACGTAAGATCATGCAGATGGAGATCGAGGAGGCGGCTCTTAAGAAAGAAACGGACAGACTGAGCAAAGAACGTCTGGAAGATCTTCAGAAAGAACTGGCAGAGCTTCACGATAAATTTGCTGCAGGAAAAGCCCAGTGGCAGAATGAGAAAGCCAGTGTAGATAAATTATCAGGTCTTCGTGAGGAGATCGAGGCGGTGAACCGCCAGATCCAGGACGCACAGCAGAAATACGACCTGAACAAGGCTGCAGAGCTGCAGTATGGTAAACTGCCGCAGTTACAGAAAGAACTGGAGGCAGAGGAAGAAAAGATTAAGAATGAAGATCTTAGTCTGGTACATGAAAGTGTAACGGAAGATGAGATTGCCCGTATCGTATCCAAGTGGACCGGTATCCCGGTTGCAAAGCTGACAGAAAGTGAGCGCAGCAAGACATTACATCTGGATGAAGTCCTTCATAAACGTGTGGTAGGACAGGACGAGGCAGTGGAAAAGGTTACAGATGCTATTATCCGTTCTAAGGCCGGCATCAAGGATCCTACAAAGCCAATTGGTTCCTTCTTGTTCTTAGGACCGACCGGTGTAGGTAAAACAGAGCTTGCAAAGGCACTGGCAGAGTCATTGTTTGATGATGAGTCCAATATGGTGCGTATTGATATGAGTGAGTACATGGAGAAACATTCTGTGGCCCGTCTCATCGGAGCGCCTCCAGGCTATGTTGGCTATGATGAAGGCGGTCAGCTGACAGAGGCAGTACGCCGTAAACCATACAGCGTTGTCCTCTTTGATGAGGTAGAAAAAGCACATCCCGATGTATTTAACGTACTGTTGCAGGTATTAGATGACGGCCGTATCACGGATTCTCAGGGGCGTACCGTAGACTTTAAGAACACCATCATCATCCTTACTTCCAATATTGGTTCCCAGTATCTGTTAGAGGGAATCGATGAAAACGGAAATATCCGGGAAGAAGCAAAGAATATGGTTATGGATGACCTGAAAGCCCATTTCAGACCGGAGTTTTTGAACCGTCTGGATGAAACGATCCTGTTTAAGCCTCTGACCAGAGATAACATCAGCCGTATTGTTGATCTGTGTGTAGCAGATGTGAACAAGCGTCTGGCTGACAGAGAGTTGAAACTGCGTCTGAGTGATGCTGCCAAGACTTTCATTACCGATCATGGATATGATCCTGTATATGGTGCCCGTCCTCTGAAGCGTTACCTCCAGAAGAATGTGGAAACTCTGGCCGCCCGTATCATCCTTGCGGATCAGGTAAGCGAAGGTTCGACCATTGTGATCGATGTTGCTCCGGAAGGAGATCATCTGAGTGCAAAAGCAGAATAAACGGTTCTCCTGAATTTACAAAATATTACAGTTGAAATGAAAAGCGGCCGATGATATAATTTTTTGTGATCCTTGATGAGGTTCGATGATTATTTGTAAAATTCAGGAAAGGAAGGTGCCTGTGTGAATACACTGCCTAAAGATCCTATGATATTGCTAAGCTATATGAATACCCAGTTGAGAGATAACTACAGTTCTCTGGATGAAATGTGCCGGGCGTTGGATCTGGATGAGCCCCAGATCCGGAAAAAGTTATCTGCTATTGGTTTTGAATATATATCTGAAAAAAATTGTTTTCGTTAGAAATTGCCGGTTTTATCTGAGCGGGATTACTCAGATAAAACCGGTTTTTTGTTGAATGTTTTTGTACACGTGAGTAGTGGGATTTTTGCTTGTATTTAGGTCTGTAATTTTATATAATAGTGTAAGTTTAGCTGATAAGCTGTATTGATAAAGGAGAAGAATATGATACGTTTGATCTTAGTGCTGTTAGCGGTAGTGCTGTACCTGATCTTATCTCTTCCGGTGCTTTTTTATTTAAAGTCTCTGGAAAAGAAAGATGCAAAGGCAGCTGCTGTAAAAAGCCTGGATATGGTGCGATGGATATTGAGAATCGTAAGAAGTCTGGCAGGTATTACCTGTGAGGTGAGAGGACTGGAAAATATACCGAAAGATAAAGCTGTGCTGTATGTAGGCAATCACAGGAGTTATTTTGATATTGTAATGGGTTATACCACAGTTCCGGCACCTACCGGATTTATTGCTAAAAAAGAGATGATGGGTATTCCGCTGTTAAATCAGTGGATGGATCGGGTGAACTGCCTGTTTTTAGACCGCACCAATATAAAAGAAGGTTTAAAGACCATTCTTACAGGAATTGAGAAGGTAAAAGGCGGTATTTCCATGTGGATCTTCCCGGAAGGAACCAGAAATAAAAGCGAAGATCCTGCAGACCTCATGGAGTTTCATGAGGGAAGTTTAAAGATCGCGGAAAAAAGTGGCTGTCCGGTGATTCCGGTAGCTATTACAGGTACGGATGATGTATTTGAGCGTCATATGCCCTGGATCCGTAAAAGCCATGTGATCATTGAATATGGAGAGCCCATTTATTTAAAAGAACTTCCTCCTGATAAAAAGAAGTTTCCGGGCGCCTACACCAGAGAAATTATCAGCAGTATGGTGCGCAGACAGATGGAAGAAAGCGCAGGAACAGTAACGCTGCATAAATGAAATACGTAAACGAGGATGGAAAAAATGGAAAATCTGGACCTGAAAGAGATACGAAATAAGTTAGATGAGATTGATGCCCGGCTGGTAGAACTGTTTGAAGAAAGAATGGCTTTATGCTCTGACGTAGCTGAGTTTAAGATACAGACAGGAAAGAAAGTATATGACGGGGAAAGAGAACGCCAGAAATTAGAGTCTGTGACCGCTATGGCAGGAAGTGATTTTAACAAAAAAGGTGTATATGAGCTGTTCTCTCAGATCATGACCATCAGCCGTAAGCTGCAGTATGGTCTGCTGATCCGCCATGGACAGGCATTGGAAACCGGCTTTGCTATGACAGACAGCCTTAAAAAAGATGGCGCCCGCATTGCCTATCAGGGCGTGGAAGGTTCCTATGGACATGGGGCGGCGCTTCAGTATTTTGGTGAGAAGGCAGATGTTTACCATGTAAAATCTATGGAAGATGCCATGGTAGAGGTGGAGGAAGGAAGAGCGGATTTTGCAGTGCTGCCGATTGAAAATTCTTCTGCCGGAGCGGTCAGCGACAACTATGATCTGCTGGTAAAACATAATGTATACATAGTAGGAGAGACAGAACTTCCTGTGACCCATGCTCTTTTAGGTCTTCCGGGTGCAACCTTGGAAGATATCCGTCAGGTCTATTCTCATCCCCAGGCACTGATGCAGTGTTCTCAGTACTTAAACAGCCACAGACAGTGGCGTCAGGTGAGTCTGGAAAATACAGCTGTTTCCGCAAAGAAGGTGTTAGAGGACGGTGATGTGACCCAGGCTGCGGTAGCCAGTGAGATCGCAGGAAAACGGTACGGACTGAAGGTCTTAGAACCAGCGATTAATTACAATAAAAATAACGTGACACGCTTTATCATCCTTGCAAAGGATCCTGTATACCAGAAAGGCGCAAACAAGATCAGCATTTGTTTTGAATGTGCCCACAAGAGCGGTACCCTTTACAACATGCTTGGAAACCTGATCTACAACAATATAAATATGCTGATGATCGAGTCCAGACCGATCCCGGGAAGAAGCTGGGAATACCGTTTCTTCGTAGATGTAGAAGGAAACTTAAGCGATCCGGCAGTCCAAAACGCGTTAAAGGGCATTGCGGAAGAAGCAGCAGCTCTTCGCATTCTGGGAAATTATGAGGCAAAATCAGACCGGTAAAAGTCAGGTTCTGACCGTATACTTTGAAGATAGAAAGAGGATAAGAAAATGAACATCAGTGAACTTGTGATCTACAGAAATTTAAAACATGAAGATCTTTTTGAAGATATGGCAGGTCTTATGGGACTTGGAAGCGGTGAGAAAAAGGCAGATGCCTTTGCCTGTGCCGGACAGCTGGTAGAACTGGCGGTAGAATATGGTTTTGAGGGCAACTTATGGCACTGCTTTTTAGCCCTGTGTCTGGCAGATAATGAAAATGCCTACACGACCACCTGCGAGATCCGCGGAAATGCCGGCGGCACACTGGATATGTTAGCAAGAAGCGATTACCGCATTTTCAAGGCATTATTTGACTTTGACATTGAAACATTAGAACCGGCTGTTATGTGGAAAGAACTGGCAAACTATCGTCCTTCCAACCAGGAAAGCCGTGTGTTCAACCGTCGCATCAGAGACCGTATCATAGGTCTGGCAGTACTGCTAGAGCAGTCCGCAGATGAAGTAGAATTCCAGAGCCATATGGCAGCTTTCTATGGCGAATATGGCGTAGGGAAATTTGGCTTAAACAAGGCATTCCGTATCCTCGAAAAAGAAGATGAGCATCAGTTTATCATTGACCCGATCATCAATGTAGAGCATATTTATTTTAAAGATATCGTAGGCTATGAGGCACAGAAGCAGAAACTGATCGAAAACACAGAAGCATTTATCAGCGGAAAAGAAGCAAACAACGTGTTGCTGTTCGGTGATGCGGGTACAGGAAAATCTTCCAGCGTCAAGGCCATACTCAATGAATATTATGGTCAGGGACTTCGTATGATTGAAGTGTACAAGCATCAGTTTAAGGCTCTTTCTGATGTATTAGAGCAGGTCAAAGACCGCAACTATAAGTTCATCATCTACATGGATGACCTTTCCTTTGAGGAATATGAGCTGGAATATAAATACCTGAAGGCCATCTTAGAGGGCGGACTTGGAAAACGTCCGAAAAATGTGCTGATCTATGCAACTTCCAACCGCCGTCACCTGATCCGCGAGAAGTTCTCTGACAAGAGAGAATTAGATGACGATCTGCACAACAATGACACGGTTCAGGAGAAGCTTTCTCTTGCGGCCCGTTTTGGTGTGACTATTTACTACGGTTCCCCGGACAAGTTCCAGTTCCAGGGCATTGTAAAGGCCCTGGCAGAGAAATACCAGCTGGATATGCCGGAAGACGAACTTTTATTAGAGGCAAACAAGTGGGAGTTAAGTCATGGCGGTCTGTCCGGACGTACCGCTTCCCAGTTTATTACACATCTGTTAGGCAGAAAATAAATTTACATGGATTTTACAAAAGCTTTACTTCGGTATGTGGGTAAGGTGCAAGTAAATAAGGTAAAATACTGTATACAAGACATATACATACAAAAAACGCAGAGTACTCTCCCAGGTGTCCCCACATAAAAAGGGGGGGACGCTTTCAGGAGAGTTGTATTTCATTAAGGAGGAAAACAGTGGCAGTCAGAATGTTTGCGGCGATCGAGGTAGGTTCTTTTGCCCTGGAGCTGGGAATCTATGAGATCTCAGACAAGGGGATCAGGAGCATTGACCATCTCCGTCATATGATCGCTTTAGGAAGCGATACCTTCAGTGAAGGGAAGATAAGTTATGGTCTGGCAGATGAAATGTACCGGATCCTGGAAAAATTTACGGAAACTATGAAGCTGTACCGGGTAAAGGACTATCGCGCCTATGCTACTACTGCCATGCGCGAAGCGAAAAACAGCCGTATTATTCTGGACCAGATCCGTGTGCGTACCGGACTGGAGGTACACATCATCAGCAATTCCGAACAGCGTTTTATCAGCTATAAGGCGGTTGCTTCCAAAGCAGGCGAGTTCAACCGGATCATCCAGAAGGGTACGGCTATTGTAGATGTAGGTTTCGGCAGCGCTCAGATCTCTCTTTTTGATAAAGATTCTCTGGTGGCGACTCAGAATCTGCCTCTTGGAAGCCTTCGTCTTCGCAGTCAGCTGGCAAAAATCCCAGCCAGTGTAGATGTTCACAGACTCCATATTGAAGAAATCGTGGATAATGAGTTGATCACTTTCCGGAAAATGTATTTAAGAGATCGTCAGATCACCAATCTGATTGGTATCGGCGGAAACATTTTATATCTGATGCGCCGCCTTGGCATAAAAGATGGAGAAAACCGGGTGGATGCAGCCGCCATGCATACTTTTTACGATAAGCTTTCCAGGATGACCATTGACCAGATCGAGGAAAGCTTTGGTGTAAACAGTGAATATGCAGCTCTTCTTCTTCCGGCAGCGACTGTGTATACAAGGATACTGGATATAACCGGGGCAGAAATGTTCTGGATCCCGGGAACCAGTATGTGCGACGGTATTGCAGCAGAATATGCCAGTGATAAAAAACTGATCCGTTTTGACCATAACTTTGAAAACGATATTCTGGCAGCAGCCAGAAACATGGCAAAAAAATACAAATGCCATGCCAGCCATAACCAGGTATTAGAGCAGTATGCCATGAATATCTTCGACAGTACGAAACGGTTTCATGGACTGGGAGACCGTGACCGCCTGCTTCTTCAGATCGCAGTTACGCTCCATGCCTGCGGAAAATTCATCAGTATGAAAAATTCCAATGAATGCGGCTATGCACTGATTATGTCCACGGAGATCATTGGATTAAGCCATTTAGAGCGTGAGATCATTGCCAATGTAGTCCGCTACAACATTCGCGACTTCGATTATGATATGATGCAGTTAGAGACTGAGACGGGACAGGATCTGGAGGGAGTATCCGACCGGACGGCCATCACCATCCGGATCGCAAAGCTGACGGCGATCCTGCGTCTGGCAAATTCTATGGACAAGACCCATCGATCAAAGCTCATCGACTGCCGTATGGCAGTAAGAGACGGCCGCCTGGTGATCACCACCGGATATCAGGGTGACCTTGCATTAGAGAGTGCTTCTTTTGAGCAGAAGGCGGCGTTCTTTGAGGAAATATTTGGAATACGTCCTGTTTTGAAGCAGAAGAGGAGAGTGTAAAATGGCTGAGAAAAATGATTATGTAAACCGTGAACTAAGCTGGATCGAATTTAACTACCGTGTATTAAGTGAGGCGAGAGATAAAAGCATCCCGCTGTTTGATCGTCTGAAATTTTTAAGCATCACAGCCTCCAATCTGGATGAGTTTTACATGGTCCGCGTGGCTTCTTTAAAAGATATGGTTCATGCAAAATATGCCAAAAAAGATATTGCCGGACTGACTGCAAAAGAGCAGCTGGAAAAGATCAGTGAAAAGACCCACCAGTTGGTTGAGGTACAGTATTCCACCTATAACCGGTCTTTGGTACCGGCCTTAAAACAGAATGGCCTGCGCATTGTCATGGAACATGAGGATCTGACCGAAGATGAAGCTGCCTTTGCAGATGAATATTTTCACAAAAATGTATACCCGGTTCTTACGCCAATGGCATTTGACTCTTCAAGGCCATTTCCGTTGATCCGCAATAAAACATTGAACATTGCAGCTCTTTTAAAGAAGAAAAATGAAAAGGACGCAGAGCTGGAATTTGCCATGGTACAGGTTCCCTCTGTTATCCCGCGTATTGTGGAATTGCCAGAAGAAAAGAACGAAGACGGTGAAAATCAGAGAGTGGTCATCCTGTTAGAGGAGATCATTGAACGGAACATGCCGTCCTTATTCTTAAACTATGATATCGTAGCTTCCCACCCATTCCGCATTATGCGAAATGCAGACTTTTCGCTGGATGAGGAAGAGGCAGTGGACCTGTTGGAAGAGATTCAGAAACAGTTAAAGAAGCGCCAGTGGGGCGAAGCCATCCGCCTGGAGATCGAGTCCAATGTAGATAAGCAGCTGTTAAAGATCTTAAAAAAGGAGCTGTCCATCAGCAGCGAAGACATTTTCCAGATCTCGGGACCACTGGATCTTACATTTTTAATGAAAATGTATGGTCTGGACGGTTTTTCACATTTAAAGACACCAAAATACACCCCTCAGCCTGTACCGGAGCTGATGAATGAGGATGATATTTTCACGAATATCCGCAAAGGAGACATCCTGCTCCACCACCCATACCAGAGCTTTGATCCGGTGGTCAACTTTGTACGCAGCGCAGCAAGAGATCCGGAAGTGCTGGCGATCAAGCAGACTTTATACCGTGTCAGCGGCAATTCCCCCATCATTGCAGCGTTGGCAGAGGCAGCAGACAACGGCAAGCAGGTATCTGTACTGGTAGAATTAAAGGCTCGTTTTGATGAAGAAAATAATATCAACTGGGCGAAGATGCTGGAGAAAGCCGGCTGTCATGTTATCTATGGCCTGGTTGGCTTAAAAACACACAGCAAGATCACATTGGTTGTCCGTATGGAAGAAGATGGTATCCGGCGTTATGTGCATCTTGGAACAGGCAACTACAATGACTCCACAGCGAAGCTTTATACAGACTGCGGTATCTTAACCTGCGATCCCCAGATCGGCGAAGATGCAACGGCAGTATTTAACATGCTTTCCGGTTATTCGGAGCCAAGGGCATGGAATAAATTGTCTGTGGCTCCATTGTGGCTGCGTCACCGCTTCCTGCGCATGATTAATCGTGAGACAGAGCATGCAAGAGCAGGCAGAGAAGCGCATATTATGGCAAAAATGAATTCTCTGTGCGACAAGGAGATCATTTCTGCCCTATACGATGCTTCCTGCGCAGGTGTGAAGATCCAACTGGTTGTCCGGGGCATCTGCTGTCTGAAAGCAGGCGTTGCCGGTTTAAGTGAAAATATTTCGGTCCGCTCTATTGTGGGAAATTTCCTGGAGCACAGCCGTATCTTTTACTTTTTCAATGATGCAAGCCCGGAGGTCTATATGGGAAGTGCAGACTGGATGCCAAGAAACTTAGACCGCCGTGTAGAGATCCTGTTCCCTGTGGAAGATGAGCAGTTAAAAGAAAAAGTCATCCATATTCTGGAACTGGAACTGGAAGACAATGTAAAGGCGCATATCTTAAAACCAGACGGAAGCTATGAAAAAGTAGATAAGCGTGGAAAAGTCCTTGTAAATTCTCAGGATCAGTTCTGTAAAGAGGCCATAGCTATGGCAAAAGCGTGCAAGGACGCAAAAGACCCGGCTGTGACCCGTATTTTCCAGCCGATTGAAAGCAGTAATGAATAATGATATTGCGAAGGACGCGCCGGTGGGCGCGTTCTTTTTTTGCATATCCCAATTTAGCCAGAATTTTTCAAGAAAAAAGTAAGGAAGTAGGCATGAAGATATGGTATAATGAGTCCAAAAGAAAAACAAGCGACACCGGAGGTGGCATTTGTTTTTCTTGGACCATTAACGAACGAACCGCCTGCGGTAGCAGGCAGTGGAGCACGTCAGTGCGGGGGTCGTGAGTGAAAGCCGATACCTATAACCAAAGAGGAGGACAAGTAAATGCCCGATATCAATATACTGGTAGTAGATGATGAAAAAGAAATTGCGGATCTGATCGAGATTTATCTGGTCAGCGATGGTTATAAAGTATTTAAAGCAGAAAACGCGGAGGTGGGACTTGACATCCTGAATAAGCAGAACATTCACCTGGTGCTGTTAGACATTATGATGCCTGGTATGAACGGACTGGAGATGTGCAGAAAGATCCGTGAGACCAATAATATCCCTATTATCATGTTAAGCGCCAAATCCACAGACTTAGACAAGATCTTAGGTCTTGGAACTGGTGCAGACGATTATGTGACAAAGCCATTTAATCCATTGGAACTGACGGCCAGAGTGAAATCCCAGCTGCGTCGCTATACACAGTTAAATCCAAACAGCGGGGCAAGAGAGGCCGTAAATAACGAGATCACCATTAAAGGAATGAGCATCAACCGTGACAACCACAAAGTAGTGGTTGACGGAGAAGAGATCAAATTAACACCGATCGAATTTGACATCCTTTATCTGCTAGCTTCCAATCCGGGAAAGGTGTTCAGCACAGATGAGATCTTTGAAAAAGTCTGGAATGAAAAGGTTTACGAAGCCAATAATACAGTTATGGTACATATCCGCCGCTTAAGAGGGAAAATGAAAGAAGATACCAGGCAGAACAAAATTATTACCACCGTGTGGGGAGTAGGCTACAAGATTGAAAAATGATGTAAGCAGGCGCTACCGAACCCGTGTGATCACCAATATCATATACAGTGCTATCATTACCTGCCTGGTAGAGGTATTTTTTGTTACGAATCTGTCAATGGTGGCCCGGTATATGGGAAACAGAGGAAAGATGCTTGTAATGGTCCAGGCCATTGAAAAGCAGCACACGGCAGTGATCCTGTTATATCTGATCTTTGGCATTCTGCTTTTTGCAATTACCTTTATGATCCTTCAGGAACCCTATATCCGGTATATCAGCAGGATCTCAGAGGCAGTGCAGACCATTTCAGAGGGAAATTTAAACACAGTGATCGATGTGATCGGTGATGATGAATTTTCCGGTATGGCTGCCAATTTAAATCGTATGACAGAAGATATTAAAGAATTAATGGAAAAGGAGCGTGAGTCAGAGCGCACGAAAAATGAGCTGATCACCAATGTGGCCCATGATCTGCGCACACCTTTAACTTCCATTATCGGGTATCTGGAGCTTCTGACAAACAACCAGCAGATACCGGCAGATATGCAGCATAAATACATAGAGATCGCCTATGGAAAATCAAGACGACTCCAGAAGCTGATCGAGGATCTGTTTGGTTTTACCAAGTTAAATTACGGCAAGATTGCCATGCATGTGGGACAGATCGATATTGTAAAGCTGTTGGGACAGCTTGTAGAAGAAGCGTACCCTAATTTTGTGGAAAAAGGACTGTCCTATGATCTTCAGAGCAATGTGCCGGCCAAGATCATTAATGCAGATGGAAATCTTCTTGCACGCCTTTTTGACAACCTGATCGGAAACGCCATTAAATACGGCGCAGATGGAAAGCGGGTGTTAGTAAAGATACACGCGGAAAGCGAAACAGTAGCGGTTTCCGTTACCAATTACGGCTATGTGATACCTGCAGATGAACTTCCCCTTATCTTCAACAAATTTTACCGTGTGGAGCAGTCACGTTCCAGCAGTACCGGCGGCACTGGCTTAGGTCTTGCTATTGCAAAAGAGATCGTAGATATGCACGGCGGCACCATCAGTGTAGCCAGTGATCTTAACGGAACTGTATTTACAGTAAAGCTTCAGGTACATTTTGATGTAAATAAGGAAAACTTTGGATATAAAAATGAGGATTAAAGAATGGATACAGGTAAAAACAGAATTGTTGGAAAATACGGGAAAAGGGCGCTGAAAAGCACCCTTTTTGCCATTTTTCTATCAGCTTTTTTAAGCATTCAGGGGCTGGCGGCCATGACGGCAGACGGTCCGGGAACCGTCTATGAAACTTCCGGTGAGACAGACGGTGATACCGGGGCTGTAAAGGATACGAAACTTGCATCGGAACTGGTCGGAGAAGGCCCCATTTTAATGGATGTAGTCTACGGATATGATAACGTGGCAAAAAGCGGCCGTTTTCTGCCTCTTGATATCCAGTTAGATAATACTCTGGAGACGGATTTTAAAGGTGTTCTCACTATTACCTCCAGAGAGCCGGATTATGACGGCTACAACAACAGCTCTCAGCTAAAATACGATGCGTACCGGTATGAATTTCCGGTGACCATAGAGGCAAATGGAAGTCTGGAGAAAAAATTAAATATTTCCCTCAGCAGTCATTCGGATGTCATGTACATCAGCCTTTATGATGAAAATGAAAAACAGGTCTTAAGCAAGCGGCTGAAAATGGATCTGAACACACAGATTGCCCAGTTATTTATCGGTCTGGTAAGCGACGCACCGGAAAAACTTTCTTATCTGGATCAGGTGGGTGTTAATTACAGTATGCTGCGCACCAAGACCATTGATCTGACTGTGTATGACCTGCCGGATACTGAGTTGGGCTTAGATCAGCTGGATGTGCTTCTGATCACGGATTTTAACACCCAGGCGCTGACCCAGGAACAGACGGACGCTATTTTAGAATGGGTACGCAGAGGCGGTATCCTTCTTTTAGGAACCGGAGACAGAGGAGAAGAGACTTTATCCGCCTTTGGCAAACAGCTGTTAGAATACCCGGTGTTGCCGGCAACTACTTATAATCTTCATATGGGGCCGGACCGGGGGCCAAAAGAACGGGGAGATGACAGCCTTGCATTAAACTGTACAGAAGTAGACTTAAAAGGCGGTACAGACCTGATCACCAGTGACTCCTTTATCGTTCTTTCCAGTACTTCCGTGGGAAATGGAATGGCAGCAGTTGCAACCTTTGACTTTACAGATCTGGCAGAATATTGTTCCAAAGACAGCTCCTATGTGGATTATTTCCTGACCACCCTTTTGGGGGAAGACCGGATCAATAATCTGAACAGTAATACAGGAGGGGGGAATTATAACCAGTTCTGGTCCATTCAGAGTCTGGTGAATACAGGAAACATCCGCAGGCTTCCAAAGATCGGGCTTTATGTGACACTGGCAGTGGCATATGTAGCACTGGCAGGACCGGGACTTTATTTCTTCTTAAAACAGAGAAATCTGCGGGAATATTATCAGCCTTCTGTGGCTCTTCTTGCAATCTGTACTACGGGAATGGTGATCTTAATGGGCTCCGCTACCCGGTTTTCGGGGCCGTTTTATACCTATGCCACCATTGAAAATACCAGTGAAACAGATAAGTCAGAGACCACTTTTATCAACATGCGGGCGCCTTATAATAAGACCTATTCCGTAGAGTTAAATCCACAGTATCGTCTGTATCCTGTTACCGGCAGTCCTTATTATGACCAGACACCTGCAGCAGAATTTACAGATGCAGATAAGGCAGATATCACCATCCGGTACGGGGAAGATGCCACCTGGATTCAGGCAGTGGATACCGGGGCGTTTAATTCCAAGATCTTCCAGATGGAGATGCATACGGATAATGAAACGGGAGAAGGTTTTTCCGGGGAGCTGCGGGCATTTGATGGGGAACTTTCCGGTACGATCACCAATAATTATCCTTATGCAGTGGAAAATGCGGCGCTGCTCCTTTATAACCAGTTGCTGATCATTGGAAACATGGAGCCGGGGGAAACGATTTCCTTAGACAATCGCCCGGTGACCTTCTGTGCGACTAATTTCAGCTATGCACTGGCTTCTCAGATCACGGGAGTTTCTCTTTATGATGTGAACGGGGATATGGAAGATGCCTCTTATGTACAGGCATTAGAACGGGCAAATCTTCTTTCCTTCTATATTGAAAATTATATTTCCGGTTATCATTCCCAGGCATGCGTGGTTGCTTTTGGAAATGAAAAAGAAAACCTGGATTTTATGAAACAGGCAGATCACGAGGCGTATGGCTGTACCCTTTTAACAGCCCAGCTGGAAGTAAATTATGAAAAGGATGGAAAAGTTTACCGTTCCGCCATGCAAAAGCAGCCTAATGTACTTTCTGGTGAGTATGACGCAGACCGCAATACCATGTACGGAATGGCGCCGGTGATCTTAGAGTATTATCTGGGAAATGAAACAGAAGTGGACTCTGTAGATTTTCATCCTCTCCCGGAAGATGCTTCTGACAGCCTGCGGTATTATTACACCGTTCCATTTGCAGGAAGTATGTATTTGTATAATTATGATACCGGTGATTATGACCTGATCGATCCGGATCAGGTACATTTTACACGGGAAGAGCTGGAGGAATATTTATCTCCCGGAAATACCATTACCGTCCGTTATGTATATGACACAGCAGGGGAGTACACCTGGAACATCATGCTTCCGGTGGTAACTGTCACAGGAAGGAGCAAGTGATGCTTAAGATAGAAAATCTCCATAAAATATATGGTAAATATCACGCTTTAAGCGGCCTGAACATGACAGTAAAAGAAGGCGCTCTTTATGGCTTTGTAGGGCCAAACGGAGCGGGAAAGACAACGGCTATTAAGATTATGACCGGCCTTTTGGAGGCAGAAGAAGGAAGTGTGATCATTAACGGGGAAGATGCTTTGGCAGATCCGGATAAGCTGCGATCCTTTATCGGCTATGTGCCGGATTTTTTCGGGGTTTATGACAATCTGACGGTTGGAGAGTATATGAGCTTTTTTGCTGCCTGTTATCATATAGACGGGCTGGTGGCAAGAAAACGGTATACTGCCCTTTTAGATCAGGTGGGACTGGAAGATAAGCTGGATTTTTATGTAGACGTCCTTTCAAGAGGTATGAAACAGCGTCTCTGCCTGGCAAGGGCCCTGATCCACGATCCACAGATTCTGATACTGGATGAACCTACTTCCGGTCTTGATCCAAGGACCAGGGTGGAATTTAAAGAAATATTAGAAGATCTGAAATTTGCGGGAAAGACCATTATCATCAGCTCCCATGTGCTTTCAGAACTTTCGGAAATGTGTACGGATATCGGTATCATTGACCAGGGAAAAATGATCTTAGAGGGAAATATGGAAGACATTTTATCAAGAGTAAATGCTTCGAATCCTTTAGTGATCTCTGTTTACAGCAACATGGAAAAGGCGCTGTCTATTTTAAAGAGTCACCCGTGCGTGCGGACAATCTCCATGCGGGAAAAGGACATCTGTGTCCGCTTTGCCGGAGATGCCCGGGATGAGGCTATGTTGCTGCAGCAGCTGATTGATTCTGATGTGCTGGTCAATGGCTTTACCAGAGAAAAGGGCAGTCTGGAAACGGTATTTATGCAGCTGACAGACCATGAAGAAGAAAGGGTGGTGACTTCCTATGAAGCAGAATCCGATTTATAACAGGGAAATGCGGGTGAGCTCCAGAAGCCTGAAACTGCCCATTATCATTTTTTTGTTTAACGGCATTTTGTTTTTGGTGACTCTTTTAAATATGTATTCTGTGGTCATGCAGGTAAAAGCCACTGCAAACATCCAGTATAGCAGCTTTATGGACCTGTATGAATTTGTTACATCCATGGAATTTTTATTATTAATGTTCATTGTTCCGGCGGTAACGGCTTCTTCTATCAGTGGAGAGAGGGAACGCCAGACGTTAGATCTGATGCTGACTACCCGAATGAGTGCCGCACAGATTGTGGGAGGGAAACTGATGAGTGCTTTAAGCACACTGCTTTTGCTCATCCTTTCCAGTTTTCCGGCTGTTGCCATGGTATTTGTATACGGAGGTATTACCTGGACCGATGCTTTTTCACTGATCCTCTGTTACGTGACAGTGGCATTTTTTGCAGGAAGTATTGGTATCTGTTTTTCGGCGGCCTTTAAAAGGTCTGCCATCTCTACTGTAGTAACGTACGGAACACTGATCGCAGTAGTGGCAGGAACTTATTTTATCAACCGTTTTGCTCTTTCTGTATCAGGAATGAGTCTGGATAAGACTGCAGCCTATGCACTGGCAGATAACGGGATCAGAGCTTCTTCCGGCGGCTTCTTCTATCTGTTTTTGTTTAACCCGGCAGTTACATTTATGGCGATCATCGGGGAACAGGCGGGCAGAGGAACGCCTCTTGCAGATATAGTAAGTTATTTTGGCATGCCGGAAAGTGGGTTTATCATGAAACACTGGATCGGCTTCAGTATTGTGCTCCAGCTGGCAGCAGGTGCAGCCCTGATCGCAGGAGCCATTCATTTTGTAGAACCGGTAAAACGTAAAAAGTCACGCTCTAAAAGGGTGGATAAAGGAGGAAAAAAATAAATGGGAATTATTAAAGCAGCATCACATGCAGTTGGAACAGGTCTGGCAGATCAGTGGCTGGAGGCCCTGGAACCGGACAATATGGGAGCGCAGACTGTTTTTGCCAAAGGCGTTCAGCTTAGAAGAGGAACCGGTGAAAATGGAAAAGGCTCTGACAACATGGTAACAGAAGGTTCCATTATCCATGTCTACCCGGAGCAGTGCATGATCTTAGTAGACGGCGGAAAGATCGTGGATTATACAGCAGAGCCTGGATATTATAAGGTAAGTCTGGATACACAGCCGTCTCTGATGAACGGGTCTTTAGGAAAGGCAGTAAAGGAATCTTTGGGAAGGATTCGGTTTGGCGGTGTGGCACCTACGGCCCAGAAGGTATACTACATCAATCTTCAGGAGATCCGGGGGCTGAAATTCGGTACAAAAAATGCCATTAACTATTTTGACAGCTTTTATAATGCAGAGCTGTTTTTGCGGACTCACGGAACTTACTCCATTAAGGTCACAGATCCTCTGAAATTCTACGCAGAGGTGGTTCCAAAGAATGCAGACCGTGTGGAAATGGAAGATATCAACGAGCAGTACTTAAATGAGTTTTTAGAGGCACTGCAAAGTTCTATTAACCAGATGTCAGCAGACGGTATTCGTATTTCTTTTGTTGCATCCAGGGGAATGGAACTGGGAAAATATATGTCCAATGTACTGGATGAGCAGTGGAAAGAGCTGCGTGGTATGGAGATTCAGTCGGTGGGAATTGCAAGTATTTCCTATGATGAGACATCTCAGGAACTGATCAATATGCGCAATAAGGGCGCTATGATGGGAGACCCGTCTGTAAGAGAAGGTTATGTACAAAGCACCATTGCAGAAGGCTTAAAGAATGCAGGAAGCAATTCAAACGGCGCGATGGCCGGATTTATGGGAATGGGCTTTGGAATGCAAAACAGCGGTGCATTTATGGGTGCAGCGTCTTCTACGAATATGCAGCAGATGCAGATGAACCGACAGATGCAGCAGGGACAGTCTATGGACTATGGCGCAGCAACTGGTGGTGTCCAGGGCGGACAGATGGGGTACGGTGCAGGAAATGCAGGCGCTCAGGCAGCACAGCCTGTGCAGTTACCGAAACAGCCGTGGATATGTCCTGCATGCCATGTGGAAAACACAGGGAAATTTTGCAGCGAGTGTGGAAAACCAAAGCCGGTGACTGAATGGACCTGTCCAAACTGCGGTACTGTTAATAAGGGTAAGTTCTGCAGTGAATGCGGGAGTCCAAGAGGAGAAGCTTAAGTATGGGGGTCATAACATATAAATGCCCCAACTGCGGCGGCGGGCTGACATTTAACGCAGATAAGCAGAAATACAGGTGCGAATACTGCCTTTCTGAGTTTTCGCAGGAAGAGCTGGATGAGATAGAAGAGCGGGAGCTTAAAAAGGCGGAGAAAAGGGCCGAGATCCAGGGCGATCCTGCACCGGAGGAGGATGAGCCTGTTGAAACATCACAGACACAGGCTGGGCAGACAGAGGATGCATCTGAAAATACAGGAGGAAAAAAGAAAGTCACTCCTATGATGTACATCTGCCCCAGCTGCGGTGCCCAGATCGTCACAGATGAGACCACAGCAGCCTCTTTCTGCTATTACTGTCACAATCCCATCGTTCTGGAAGAAAAACTGCGTGGGGAGTTTAAACCTGACTATGTGGTTCCTTTTCAGATCGATAAGAAAAAGGCTCAGGAGATATTTGCACAGTGGGTGGGACGGAAAAAATTCGTACCTGATTATTTCTTTTCTCACAGCCAGATCGAGAGCATGATGGGTGTGTATTTCCCTTACTGGCTTTACCGCTGTAAGGTAAAAGGTGACCTACAGGCAGAGGGAAAGAATATCCGCACCTGGGATATGGCGGGTCTGCGCTATACAGAGACGAAGGTCTACGATATCCACAGACAAGGGGATATGGATGTGGATTCTGTAGCCAGAAATGCCTTAAAAAAGGCCAACCGGAAGCTGATTGACGGCGTTCTGCCTTACCGTTTGAATGAGAAAAAGGACTTTTCCATGGGATATCTTTCCGGATTTATGGCAGAGAACCGGGATATGGAAAAAGATAGTTTTGTAAATGAGGTCAAAGAAGAAGTGCGGCAGTTTGCATTATCCAGTTTAAGCAGCCAGACCGGGAATTATTCCAGCGTCAGCATACGAAAAAATAAGGTGGATATTGCAGGGGAGATCTGGGAAACCGCCCTGCTTCCTGTGTGGACCGTAACTTATAATGATAAAGCGAGAGGGAAGATTTACTATTTTGCTTTAAACGGACAGACGGGAAAGATATGGGGAGAGCTTCCGGTGGATCAAAAGAAACTGGCAGTCTTGTTCTTGAGTATCTTTATTCCGGTGTGTCTGATACTGCTCCTTTTAGGATATTGGATCGGCTGATGAGGTGATGAGATGAAAAAAATAAAAGGGATAGTGACCTGTCTGCTGATCTGTCTGTTTTTAGTTATGGGCAGTATGGCAGTATGGGCGGATCAGACCCGTGTATTTGATCAGGCGGGACTGTTTAGTGAAACGGAGATCATCCGGCTGGAAGAGAAAATTGCTCAGTGCCAAAAAAGCACAAAAATGGATGTGGTAGTAGTAAGTGCGTATGCAGATGGCCGTACAGCGGAAGAATATGCCGATGATTATTATGATTACGGCGGTTTTGGTACTGGAAAGAATGCAAGTGGTGTAATGCTTTTATACTATATGGACGGACCGGGACAGACCGGGGGAGAATGCTATATTTCCACTTCAGGCACAATGATCACATTGCTTACAGATGATCGCATTGAAAACATTTTAGATGATGTATATGGAAATCTGGGAAACAGGGATTTTGCGGCAGCTTCTGAGTGTTTTCTGGAAGATGTAAGCGCCTATGTGAAAGAGGGCGTGGAATCCGGCCAGTATACCTATAACCGGGATACAGGGGAGATCGCCCGTTACCGCAGCATCCGCTGGTACGAGGCAGCAGCAGCCGTAGTGATCGCCGGTATTTTAGCCGGGTCTGTATGCATGGACATAAAAAGACGTTATGCCATGAAACAAAGCAGCAGAGAGGCATCTAACAGCCTTCAGGCATACCGCGCAGACTGTGCCTTCCATTTTTCTGTTACCGGTGACAAAATGATCAATCAGTATGTACGTTCCGTTCCGATCCCGCGAAATACTTCTGGTGGAAGCAGAGGAGGGGGGCATTCCGGCGGAAGCTCGGCAGGAAGAAGTACAGTACATACTTCGGGCAGCGGACGAAGCCATGGAGGCGGCGGAAGACGTTTTTAATTTCATAGGACGCAACTTCCTGTGAAATCCGGCACAGTTTAAAAGCATCAGGGGAAAGACATGAATTATACCTATATACTTCGCTGCGCAGACGGAACATTGTACTGTGGATGGACCAATGATTTAAATAAACGGCTCCATGCCCATAACAGCGGCACCGGAGCCAAATATACGAAATTCAGAAGGCCGGTGACACTGGCCTATTATGAAGCCTTTGAGACAAAACGGGAAGCTATGAAACGGGAATATGCAATAAAACAGCTCCCCCGGAAAAAGAAGGAGGAGCTGATCGCCCGTGGCTGCAATATGGATATGGTTGTGGCTGCAGAAAACCAGATCTATGCCACAAACTGATACATCATCATATAGTGACACAGACTGCCGCCCATGACGAACAGATGAAAGATCTCATGGGAGCCGAAATGACGGTGTCTGGAGTTGAAGATGGGCAGTTTCAATGCATAGATCACTCCGCCTGCGGTATAAATGATGCCGCCGGCTAAAAGCCAGGCAAAGCCTTCTGCAGGAAGAGCAGCGATGATCTTGGAAATAGCCAGGATGCACACCCATCCCATGGCAATGTAGATCAGGGAAGAAAACCACTTAGGGCAGGTGATCCACAGGGCATTGATGATAATGCCAGCAAGGGCAATGCTCCATACAAGGCCTAACAGGCTCCAGCCGGTGTGGTCTCCTAAAACGATCAGGCATACCGGCGTATAAGTCCCGGCGATCAGGACGAAGATCATCATATGGTCCAGCTTGCGCAGCCGTTTATTAATAACAGGAGAAATATTTAATGTATGGTACAAGGTACTTGCACCATACAGGCAGATCATACTTAAAATGAACACCGCCAGTGCCGCCAGATGCAGGTAGCCTGGCGTTTTTGCTGCCTTGACCAAAAGTGGAACCGATGCAATGGCAGCGGCCACCATAGCGATCAGGTGGGTAATGGCGCTTCCCGGATCTTTCATACGGCATATGTTTCTTTTTATCGTTGCACTCATAGCAGATACCTCCTTATATTGTATCATGTGATTCTGAAAAAGTTGTCGGGTTTTGAGAACATTAATACATAGTAATCAATACTACATATTAACGCTGTAAATACTATACAGCAGATCTGAAAATTATGCAAGACCCTTTTGATATGCTGCTGTTAAATTAAAAAAGGTCATAAACAGAAACAAGCTGCTTCGTCATAGACGAAACAGCTTGTTTCTGTTGTGTGCCTGTATGTCAAAATTATGTATGATCAATATCCGTATGCCAGTGCACCGCCATCTACTGCAAAGTCCTGGCCGGTGATGTAGCTGCCGTTTGGACCACACAGGAAGCTTGCCATGGCACCTAAGTCTCTGGTGTCACCATAAGCATGGAAAGGCATACGTCCTAAGATGCGGCGTTCTCTTTCTGGGTCAGCAACCTGCTGCAGCATCTTGCTTTTGAACCAGCCTGGTGCAATGCTGTTGACACAGATGTTATCCTGGGCCCATTCGATTGCCAGACCTTTTGTCATGGACAGTACGGCTCCCTTGCTGGTACAGTATGGGATTACTTCAGAGAAACCTAAATGAGCACTCATGCTGGTGATATTAATGATACGGCCTTTATCCGGAGCCTGTTTTAAGTAAGGGTAACATAATTGGCTCATTTGGAATACGTATTTTACATTTACATTCATGATATGGTCGAATTGTTCTTCCGGAAACTGCTCAGCCCGGCATTTGAAAGTAGCACCTGCATTATTTACCAGAAAATCCAGGCGGCCATTTGTTTTTGCCGTGATCTCTTTCACAAGTGCTTCCATGCTTGCCTTGTCACCTATGTCACCCTTGACGTGAACAACACCGGGATGGCTTTTTTCGTATCCTTCCTTTGGTGCTCCGGTACGGCTTACGGTATATACCAAGGCCCCGTCTTCTGCCAAAACATTGGCGATCTGATAGCCGATGCCGCTGCTGCCGCCGGTGACGATTCCGACTTTACCATCTAACTTTCCCATTTTTTATTCCTCCTATTTCTTTGATTAATTTTTGTATTTATTATATAATAAGAATTAAAGTTTAACTATTTTACGAAAGGTGAATATACGTGAACACAAAAACAACGATCCGGGATGTAGCAGCGAAGGCGGGAGTATCCATTAGTTCTGTACACTTTGCTTTAAGCGGAAAGCCGGGAGTCAGTGATGAGACCCGGGAGAAGATCCGCAGTATTGCAGCAGAGTTAGGATACCAGCCGAATACTCTTGCATCCAGCTTAAAACGAGGCACACAGCGTATTGCTATCCTGCTTCCTTCCGAAGAAGGGGAAAACCAGTATTATTATCCGCCTGTATGGAGGGGGGTTCATGATTATCTGTCCAAGGTGAATATGAACCTGGAATGCATTAAACTGCCTTACTTTGAGAAAGATAAGCAGGATGTCCTGAAACGTCTGGAAACGCTGATCGAGATAAAGGGATTGGACGGAATCCTTACAGTAGGCCACATCGATGATGCAGCCACAGTGGAAACCTGGAAAAGGATCTGCGCTCGCGATATTTCAGTGGTACTTATAAACTCGGAGAATAAACACTGCAATTGTCTGTGTTGTGTTCTGCCTGAATATGAAGTGATAGGACGTACCATGGCAGAACTGATAACCAGTCATATTCCGGACTATGGAAGTATCCTTCTTTGCGCCGGAAATCCGAAGTGGGATGCGCATGCCCTGATAGCGAAGGGATTTGAGGATTATATGACAGAGAGCGGTCATTCCAATATGATCTATAAGGATCATTCCTGGAAAGTCACCCAGTCTAATTATGTAGATATTTTCAATAAGCTATCCCGACCGGATATAGCAGCCTGCTGCAGCGTCTATTCCCAGGGTACGATCATGTTAGGAAAAGCTTTGGAGGAAAGCGGAAAAGCCCAGAAGGTTTACGCAGTGGGTTCCGATCTCTCTGACACTACGGCAGATTGGCTCCGGCGCTCTGTGATCAACAATGTGATTCAAAAAAATCCTTATGCCCAGGGATACGTGGGAATACGTACTTTAACAGAATATCTGATCAGCGGCAAAACCCCGGAACGGGAACAGATTTATGTTGGCAGTGAGGTCATCCTGCGCAGCAATCTGGTGATGTATGAACATGAGCAGTACCGCTATCAGTTTCTATAAACCTTTCGTATCATTTTCTGTATTCCTGGCATATATAGTTGTGGCAGGCGGACTGGATCAGTTCCCAATCCAGTTCTACGCCAACACCAGGTTCATTTGGTACATGGATCATGCCGTTTTCATCAATAGGAAGATCTCCTTTCATAGGCAGCCTGTAATTGTCTTCGGGAACGAAATATTCAAAATATTCACAGTTTTTGATTGCGCAGCTTACATGGAGGTTTACTATATCCATGTAATTCATAGTGGTTGTATGGATCTCGCAGTTAAGACCGAAGCCCTCAGCCATATGGGCGATCTTTAAGGTTCCGGTGATTCCGTCTTTCCAGCTTACATCGGCTCTTACTATGTCAGCAGCTCTCTGTACGATCACCTGAGCTACACCCCAGTGACAGCCTCTGGTAGTTTCTGTAGCTGCAATAGGAATATCTAATACTCGGCACAGCTCTGTATACTTGTAAAGTTCAAAATCACGAAATGGCTCTTCAAACCACTTATAGCCTAACTTCTCCAGCTGCCGTCCCACGCGGATGGCTTCGTCTAAGGTATAATCCCCAACAGGATCCGTCATTAGTACAAAATCATCTCCAACGGCTTTTCTGATCGCTTCATGGACCTTTAAGTCAAACTCTACCGGACCAGATGGATGAGCTTTGTAACCTTTGATTCCTTTATTCTTGTAGTAAAGGGCTTCTTCCACATAAGCTTCTACAGAAGGAAGAAAATTACTGCTGGCATATACAGGAAGGCTGTTGCGATAGGCACCAATATATTTATACAAAGGAAGTCCGGCTTCTTTCGCACAGATATCCCACAGGGCAACATCTACAGGGCCTGGCAGGAATACCGGGAAAAAAGCCTCGTGACGGTCAATGATCCAGAGTTCCTGGAAAATAGCTTCTCTGTCATGCGGATCCCGTCCTAAAACAACCGGCGCGATACTTTCCTGTAAATAGGATTCGCTGACAGCCCCGCTTCTGGCTGCCATGCAGGTGGCGATTCCTTCGATACCTGTATCGGTAGTGAGCTTGATCACGATCACATCCCATCCCATTTTCGCACCGCCCTGGCGTCTTTCATCAAAGAGACATTTGCCGCGTTCTACCCACCAGCTTTCAAATTTTGTAATAATCATACAAATAAAACCTCCAATCTGTAATATTGTTATATAAGAAGAAAGAAAAAACGTTTTAGTAAATTATAGCAACCGGCATAAAAAAAGTAAATAAGTTCCCATTGTTTTTCTATAAACTGTCATTATGCAAAAAAACGCAGATATAATTTTGATACATATGACAAAAAAATAACTTAACAAGCTAAAATAATACTATAATATTGACAAAAAACATTCAAAATGTTACTCTAAAACAAGAAACGATGCGTGTGATAACAAAAACGTTTTTGTTCTACGCAGAGGCACTTGATCAACAACAAAAAACAGGAGGAAGTAATAATGAAAAAACACTTATGGGGACTTACAGTAATGGCGTGTGCAGCAATGGCTTTGACGGCATGCGGATCGGGATCGGGTTCAGGTTCTGGCAGCACAACAGCAGCTACTACAGCAGCAGAAACAACTGCCGGAGAAATTGCCGGGGGAGCGGCTTCATCTGGCAACGCAAGCGTTACCCTTACCTGGAGTGAGGTAAATGGTGAAGATTACGGCGGCACGGTTGGTGCTAAGAAATTTAAAGAAAAAATTGAAGAACTTTCAGGCGGGGACATTACAGTAGAAATTTATTTAAATGGAACGTTAGGCGGCGAGAAGGAATGCATGCAGGGCATTCAGATGGGAACGTTGGATATTTTCCGTGGCAATGCAAGTTCTCTCTCTAACTACGGTGCAGATAAGATCAGCCTTACAGGACTTCCGTTCCTCTTTAAAGATATGGAACAGTTCCAGGAGATGACGGTAAGCCCGGTAGGACAGGAATTGCTGGATTCGGTAGCAGAGGCTGACTGCGGTTATGTGGCTCTTGGCTGGATGACAGAGGGACCGAGACATATGTTCATTACCCAGAGTACTTATGATAAGTTAGGAAAGCCTTCTGAATTTAGTTTAGATATGATGAACGGCTTAAAAATCCGTGTTCCGGAAACAGACCTGATGGTAAATACCATGAAAGCACTGAATGCTTCAGCAACACCGATCTCTTATTCAGAGCTTTATACCTCTTTACAGTCCGGTGTAGTTGATGGTGCTGAGAATGATGTTATCAACTATTTTTCAAACTCCTTTAACGAAGTTGCACCTTACTTTATCCCGGATGCACATACATTCGGCTGTGGTGTTATCCTTATGAGCCAGTCCAGATGGGAGTCCTTAAGCGAACAGCAGCAGGGATGGATAAAGGAAGCCGCTGCTGAGGCAGGTAAGGCTGCTTACGCTTATAATCAGGAGAAGGTACAGGCTGCTTTTGATTCCTTCGAGGAAAAAGGTGTTACAAAACTGGAAGTTGCTGATTTAGAGAACTGGTCTGCAGCCTGCCAGAGTGTATATGAAACCTATGATGAGGAATCTCAGCAGATGATCCAGACACTATTAAGCGGAAAATACGAATAACAGGTATAAATGCCGCTGACTGCAAAAAGGGCACTGTAGAAGATAACTGCAGTGCCCCTTGGATTTCTGACATTGAATGAAACGGGTGATATTATGGAAAATTTTAAAAAACTATGGGATAAGGT
>CAVFER010000042.1:0-23420 GCA_963621525.1 bacterium
TGCTGATCATTTATTACTGGAAGGAATCCTAAATCCCACAAAATTTGTGATTGAGCCAATTTTTTTTCATAAAACAATCCTTTCGTTGCCATAGACGAAAGTCCAACGCTTTCATTTCTTATTATTATCTCATATATTCTGCAAAAATGGAACCATCCATCAAAAAGGTGTCATAAAAGCATCAATAACAAGCCTCTAATGCAACCGTCATCATGTCTGTAAAGGAAGTCTGGCGTTCTGCTGCTGTTGCATGCTCATTCTTTGGCATGGAATCAGAAATCGTCAACAGGCAGGTTGCTTTTTTGTGGAACACATTTGCATTGTGAAGCAGCGCAAAGCTTTCCATTTCCACGCAGGCACAGCCGTGTTTTGCACTAATTTCTTTGTAGCCGTCTACATTTGGTTCTGTGTAGAATACGTCACTGGAGTGTACCTTTACAGGCTTTACCGTAATGTGATTGCGTTTTGCAACTTCTAAAATATGGGCATTTAATTCCGGATCCGGATAGATGATATCTTTATCGTAGCCATTCTGGGTATGTGCAAAAGTAGACTCACTCCATGCGCTCTCTTCCAGTACTACATCACCTAAATTCAGCTCCGGTACATAGGCACCGGCAGAACCAATACGGATGATCTGATCTACATCATATACAGAAAACAGTTCATAAGAATAGATGCCGATAGAAGGCATTCCCATTCCGCTTGCCATAACAGTTACTTTTTCCCCTTTATAAGTGCCTGTGTATGCATATGCCCCGCGGACTTCATTGACCAGCTTTGCGTCTGTAAGAAAATGCTCTGCAATAAATTTCGCGCGAAGAGGATCCCCCGGCATTAATACCTTTTTTGCGATCTCACCTTTTTCTGCCTGATTGTGTGGTGTTGCCATAATATACTTCCTCCTTGTCATTTTACTACTCTTACTATAGAATGATATCATACTAAAAAAAAGGACATGTGGCAGTTTTGTTAAAAATCAATGAATTAAATTATCCATTTACATTAAAACAAAAAAGCTTTTTAGAGGACTTCTTTCAGTTTGCTCCTCCTTATATCCAGCCGGTACTGATGCTGCGCTCTTATAAAAAGGGCAGCCGCCTGGTAGCTGCAGGGGACAACTGCGCCCATGTGTATATCCTTTTAAAAGGCCGTCTGGAAGCGGTTGAGGAACATGTGGCAGACGCGCCTTACCATTTTACGGAGATCCGGGCTTTAGACATAGTAGGGGACTACGAATTTTTCACGGAAAAACAGCCCCGTCTGGTGACACTGACTACACTGGAAGACTCTCTCTGCCTGGTGATCCCTGCAGCAGAATATATGACCTGGCTGCAAAGTGATTCCCATGCCCTTTTTCTGCGAAGCCGCATGATCATTTCCCAGTTGGTAGCACAGGCCCAGTTCCAGCGCCAGAACCTTTTTGCAGACAACCGCACCCGCATGCTGGTCTTTCTGAAAGAGCAGGTGACACAGGCTGTAAATGACAGCGCACATAATGAAAATAACGCTGGCAATACAAGATCCGGCTCCATCTATCCCATCCGCATCCCCTTCACCCGCCCGGAGATTGCCGCACATCTGGGCTGCTCTGTCCGAACAGTAAACAGGACGGTACAGGAACTTGTGGATGAAAATATAATTTATTTAAACAAAGGGAAAATCTGGATCAGTGAGAAACAGGCCATCTGCTCTTTCTTTTGAACAGACGGCCTTTTCTTTTGTAACGGTAGTTAGAAGATCGTCTCCGCATAGTGTACAGACGCCATAGCATCTTTGCAATACGCATCTGCCCCAATGGTATCTGCATACTCCTGGGTAAGTACTGCTCCGCCTACCATGACTTTTACCCATGGGGCGCTTTCACGCAGCTGCTTAATGGTCTCTTCCATGCTTGGAACTGTAGTAGTCATCAGAGCACTTAAACCTACTAATGGTACATGGCGGCTTACGGCTTCTTCGACTACTGTTTCCGGCGGAACATCTTTTCCAAGATCAATCACATCGTAGCTGTAGTTTTCCAGAAGGACTTTTACAATATTCTTTCCAATATCATGGATATCGCCCTTGACAGTTGCAAGGATAATCGTCCCCTTCTTTTCCTGGGTCTCTCCGCTGCCTGCCATGGCATTTTTGATCACTTCAAAGGCTGCTTTGGCTGCTTCTGCGCTCATTAACAGCTGTGGAAGGAAAACAGTACCTTTCTCAAAGCCTTTACCTACATGGTCCAGCGCCGGGATAATCTCTTCGTTGATCACATCCAGGGCTTCTTTTTCTTTTAAAAGAGCAGTCACGCTTTCTACTGCTACTTCTTTTAAGCCTCTTTCAATGGCATTTCCCAGGCTTCCGGCACTTCCCGCACCTCCTGTGCCGCCATTTCCGGCTGCGCCAGAACCTCCGGCACTATTTCCACCTTTTCCAATGGTCTGTCCTAAACCTGCCGTCTGACCACTGTAAATGCTGATATATTCACTGCACTGAGGATCCAGGTTCATCAATGCATTAAAGCTATAATAAGCACGCATCATAGCTTCAGAGTTCGGATTGATAATGGCAGCGCTTAAACCACTTTCCATTGCCATGGTAAAGAAAGCGCCGTTGATGATCTCTCTCTGAGGAAGTCCAAAGGAAATGTTGGACACACCTAAAACAGACTTTCCGCCTAACTCATCACGGATCTTTCTAAGAGTCTCCAGAGTAACGATCGCTCCCTGGCTGTCAGAGCTTACAGTCATGCAAAGACCGTCTAAAATAATGTCTTCCGGTCCGATGCCGTAAGTGGCAGCTGTGTCAATGATCTTCTTTCCTACTGCAATTCTTCCTTCTGCAGTTTCAGGAATACCATCTTCATCCAGACAAAGTCCTACCACTACACCGCCGTATTTTGCAACCAGCGGGAAGATCTGCTCCATGACTTCTTTTTTACCGTTGACAGAGTTGATCAGAGGCTTTCCGTTGTATACACGAAGGCCCCGCTCCATGGCCTCTGCACTGGAGGTATCTAACTGCAATGGCAGGTCGATCACTGCCTGCAGTTCTTTTACTACATCTTCCATCATAGAAGGCTCATCGATCTCCGGAAGACCTACATTTACGTCCAGCACATCTGCCCCATTATCCTGCTGGATCACGCCTTCACGAAGGATATATTCCAGGTTGTGGTCCCGGAGAGCCTGTTTAAACTTGGATTTTCCTGTAGGATTGATACGTTCTCCAATGATAATGGTCTTTTTATCAAATACAACTGCCTGGGAATAGGAAGAAATGACTGTGCGATGCTTCTTTTCCGGCATCTGCACTGGAATGTCCTTTGTCAGTTCCACCATGGCATGGATATGATCTGGTGTAGTACCACAGCAGCCACCGGTGATCACAGCGCCCATTTTTACGATCTCTTCCATAACAGCAGCAAAATCTTTTGGATCTACGTCATATACAGTCTTTCCATTTTCACTTCTTGGAAGTCCCGCATTTGGGTTTACCAGGATCGGGGTAGAAGAAACTTCCAGGATATCTTTTACGATCCCCTTCATCTGTTCTGGTCCCAGACCGCAGTTTACGCCCAGAACGTCTACTCCCAGACCTTCTAACAGTGCTACTGTAGACTCTACATTACCGCCTGTAAGCAGTTTTCCCTTTTCATCATAAATAACTGTGGCGAAAACAGGCAGTCTCTCTCCTGTTTTCGGGTTAATGCCAGCCTCTTTTGCAGCTAAAACAGCAGCCTTTAACTCATAGCTGTCACTCATGGTCTCAATGAGTACCAGATCAGCTCCTGCTGCCGCACCAATGGAAACTACTTCTTTATATAAAGATACCGCTGTCTCAAATGGCAGATCACCCAGTGGCTTTAAAAGCTTTCCTGTAGGGCCCAGATCCAGGGCTACATAGCCTCTGCCAGCCTCATCTACCGCTTTTCTTGCATTGGCAATGGCCGCCTCTACAATGGCCTTTAACTCCCCGTCCTTGTCATATTTTAACCGGTTGGCACCAAAAGTATTGGTGGTCATAATGTCAGCCCCGGCTGCCAGGTATTTTCTGTGCACGTCTGTAATAACTTCCGCATGGGAAAGGTTCCAGCGCTCCGGCAGTTCACCGGCAGCAAGCCCGGCAGCCTGAAGCAGGCTTCCCATACCACCGTCACAATACAGACGGCGTTTTTTCATTTCATCTAAAATACTCATATGTGAACCTCTTTTATTTTCATCGATCATCGTCTGTAAAGGCAGTCTGTCTTACCACAGGCTTCACAGCCCTTTACATCACAGCGGTGGGGCTTTTTGCTCACTCCGATCACTGCTGTTACGGATTTGGAAGGCATCATTAAAAAACTGTCTGTCAGTTTGATCCCCAGGTGCTTTCCTGCATCCAGTGCATTTAAAACAACGCTCTGGCAGTTTAAAGAAAAATCTCCATATCCTGGACTGAACCTTGGCCGCAGGTAAAGGCCCTTTTCTTCATACTGTTTTTTCAGGCCTTCACACACCTGGTCGCAGTATTCCTCGATCATAGCCGCAGAAGCAGCCTGTAAGATCACCGCCCGGCTCATTTCCAGGCGGTTGTACTTCTGGATTAGATAATCTGCCCCTACTCCCAAAGTTGCGGCAAAAAACAGTATTTTTTCACAGTCTTTTAAATTAACAGAAAGATTTCTGCTTTTTGTCCGGAAAACTTCCCCATCGATCAGGTTATCGTCTCCCAAAGTAAGGGAAAATTCCCGCACCCGGTACTTGGGTGATACATTTTTCCACAAAAGTTCCAGGCAGTCTTCCACAATCCTGCTTACATTTTCATCTGCTTCCTGGTTTTTATACCCCAGATAACGCAGAACCTCTCTTCTGTTAATATCTGCCAGTTCCATTTTTCTGTATGTCCTCCTGCTGCCAAATCAAATTCCAAAGTCTACACTCAGGTTCCCCGCACTTACGTGCTCTACTGCCTGCATGCGCAGCCGCTTGTTTTTCTTTTGGACTCATTATTTCAGCAGCTCTGAAATATTGCTCTGGATCTGTGCAGCCACATCCGGTTTATTCATGGTATACACGTGGATTCCCTTAATGCCATTTGCCAGAAGGTCAATGATCTGGTCTGTAGCATAAGCGATACCAGCCTGCCTCATAGCGGCCGGATCATCTCCGTATTTATCTACTAAAGACAGGAAACGTGCCGGCATATAACTTCCGGACATCTGGGCAATGCGTTTTAACTGGCTGCCGCTGGTAACTGGCATGATACCTGCAATCACAGGAATGGTTATACCTTTCTCACGAATGCGGTATAAATAGCTGTAAAGGAGACTGTTATCAAAGAACATCTGGGTGGTGACAAAATCACAACCGGCATCTACTTTCTGCTTTAAATAGTCCATATCCACAGACTTGTTGGCAGACTCCGGATGTCCTTCCGGATAGCAGGCGGCGCCAATGCAGAAATCTCCTGCTTCCTTAATCTCATGGATCAGCTCAGAAGCATAATGATAAACCTCCGGAGTCTTTCCGTCCCTGGGGATATCCCCCCTCAGCGCCAGAACATTTTCGATGTTGCGCGCCTTTAATTCCTCTAATACATGATGTACTTTCTCTCTGGTAGAAGAAACACAGGTAAGATGAGCTAACGGTGTCACACCATACTCTTCTTTAATCGTAGAAGCGATCTTTACTGTATAATCACTGGTTCCGCCGCCTGCGCCGTAAGTAACGCTCATAAAATCCGGTTTTAACCGGGCAATCTTTGAGGCCGCCTTTTCTACGGAGTCATAGGCATCTGCTGTCTTTGGAGGGAATACTTCAAATGAAAGGGTTGGTCTTCCCTCTGCCAGTATATCTTTTATCTTCATAATCTAGATCCTTTCTTTCATAAAATATATCTTCAAATGTATTCTGGGGATACGTTTCAGAAACATATTTCCAGAACACATTTGAAGAAATCATTTTTCAACAAGGGGATGCTGCAAAAACACAGGTTTCTGCTGCACCCCCATAAATCACAGTTCGTATCACCGTTCATGCAGTGCATAAACTGATTTTACTGCTCTAATGTCACCTTTTTCAGATGCCAGATATCTCTTACATAATCTTCAATGGTACGGTCAGATGTAAACTTACCGCTGTGGGAAACATTGATAAGAGCTGCTTTTGCCCACCACTGTTTGTTTCTGTAGGCCTTGTCGATCTTCTCATGAGCCTCTGCATAGGAACGGAAATCTTTCAGGATAAAGTAAGTATCCGGACGGTTTCCGCCAAAGTTATTTAACAGAGAGTCATAGATCTCCTTAAACAGCTGTGGATCCTTTGGAGAATAATATCCATTGGTCAGCTGCATCAGGACTCTGCGGATCTGTGGATCGTTGTTAAAGATATCCATTGGATTGTAGCCGCCGTTATTCTCGTAGTTGATAACTTCCTCTGCGGACAGACCGAAGATAAAAGCATTTTCCTGTCCAACTTCTTCTACGATCTCAACATTTGCACCGTCCATGGTTCCCAGTGTAAGAGCACCGTTTAACATGAACTTCATGTTACCGGTACCGGAAGCCTCCTTGCTGGCTGTAGAGATCTGCTCGCTGACATCTGCTGCTGCGAAAATAATCTCTGCGTTGGATACACGGTAATCTTCAATAAATACAACCTTGATCTTGCCATTAATGGACTTATCGTTGTTGATCACATCTGCTACAGCGTTGATCAGCTTGATCGTCAGCTTTGCACGGCGGTAGCCTGCTGCAGCCTTTGCGCCAAAGATAAAGGTTCTCGGAACCATATCCATATTTGGATTGTCCTTTAACTGATTGTAGAGGTACATAACATGGAGAATGTTCATCAGCTGACGCTTATACTCATGAAGTCTCTTTACCTGTACATCAAAAATAGAGTTTGGATCAACGTCAATACCGTTGTGCTCCTTGATGTACTTAGCCAGACGGACTTTGTTCTTATATTTAATATCCAGGAATTCTTTCTGGCATTCCTTGTCATCTACAAACGCAGCCAGTTCTTTAATATGAGACAGGTTTGTGATCCAGTCATCGCCGATCTTATCGGTTACCCAGTCAGCTAATAACGGGTTGCCGTGAAGCAGGAAACGTCTCTGGGTGATACCGTTTGTCTTGTTGTTAAACTTCTCAGGCATCATATCATAGAAGTCTTTTAACTCCTCATGCTTTAATATCTCTGTATGCAGTCTTGCAACACCATTTACAGAGAAACCAGCTACGATAGCCATATAAGCCATTCTTACCTGACCATTGTATACAACTGCCATTTTTGCAACCTTGTCCTGATCACCAGGATATCTCTGCTGGATCTCATTTACAAAACGGCGGTTGATCTCTTCTACGATCTGATAGATACGTGGAAGCAGACGGGAGAATAAATCCACCGGCCACTTCTCTAATGCCTCAGACATAATGGTGTGGTTGGTGTATGCACAGGTTCTGGTAGTAATATCCCATGCTTCTTCCCAGGTCAGCCCCTCATCATCTAAGAGAATACGCATCAACTCAGGAATCGCTACCGTTGGATGTGTATCATTTAACTGGAATACCACTTTCTCAGGGAACTGGCGGATGTCCTCATGTTTTTCTTTAAACTTCTGTACCGCTCTCTGAACGCTGGCAGAAATGAAGAAATACTGCTGTTTTAAACGCAGTTCCTTACCTGCATAATGATTATCGTTTGGATAAAGGACCTCAACAATGTTCTTAGCCAGGTTCTCCTGCTCAACAGCCTTCTGATAATCACCGCGATCAAAGGAATCCAGATTAAAGGTATTGACTGGTTCAGCATCCCAGATACGAAGTGTATTTACAATGTGATTGCCATATCCTACAACTGGCAGGTCATACGGAACAGCCTTTACAGACTGATAACCTTCCTGTACGAAATGGCTCATGCCGTTGCGGTCTTCAATACGCACATAGCCGCCGAATTTTACTTCTACTGCGTACTCCGGACGGCGGATTTCAAATGGATTGCCATTTTCCAGCCAGTTATCCGGAACTTCTACCTGGTAACCATCTTCGATCTTCTGCTTGAACATACCATAACGGTAGCGGATGCCGCAGCCATAGGCCGGATAGCCTAAGGTTGCTAACGAATCAAGGAAGCATGCTGCCAAACGTCCTAAACCACCGTTTCCTAATGCTGCATCCGGCTCCTGGTCTTCGATCGCATTTAAGTCAAAGCCCATTTCATCTAATGCTTCTGCGATTTCTTTATAGTTGCGCAGATTGATCATATTATTTCCAAGGGCACGTCCCATTAAAAACTCCATGGACAGATAGTAAAGAGTCTTTACATCTTTTTTCTCATATTCCTTGTGGGTTGTTATCCACTGGTCAATGATATCGTCCTTTACAGCATAAGCCACCGCCTGGAAGATCTGCTGCGGAGTTGCTTCGTCAATGGTACGACGAAACATATTTTTTACATTAAAGGTTACTGCGCTTTTGAACAAAGCCTTGTCAAAGCCCGTATTTTTCATAGCCTTCCTCCTCATTTTCCCATATGCCCCCTCTATAGAAAGCATATACAAATTTGAATCCGCGCGCACCCTTACATGCGCTGCTGATCTCATTACTAAGAGTATGATAAAAACAAGGGACAGATAACATTTCTGCCCTGTCCCTCATATTACCATTTTTTCCTGTCTATTTCAACTTAAATAGGGATATTAGACCAGATAAACCTGGATTTTACCTTATTATTACAGTGTCATTACAGCTTTTCTACACCTAACATAACGTTCTCGCCGTTAATGTTCCACTCTTTGGTGAAGCCTTTCATCTCTCCTAAGTGGATGTAATCAGCCATAACCTCGCCCTTGATCTCATCTGCGTTGTTCTTGATCAGCTCAGCGATCTTGTCGTTGTTTGTCTGATATACACCGATGTGGTCCATAACCTCGAAACCGGCTTCCTTACGCATGGTCTGGATCTTGCTGATTACTTCGCGGACGAAACCTTCTTCGATCAGCTCAGGAGTCAGATTGGTATCAAGAACAACGGTTACATGATTATCTTCTTCTGTTACATAACCGTCTTTCTTTGCTACATCAATCAGCAGGTCATCCTTTGTAAGAACAACTTCCTGTCCGTCAAAGTCAAAGGTTAATGCACCGGTATCATTTAAGGTATCCATAGCTGCGCTTCCGTCTAAAGTGGTCAGTGCTTCGCGGATCTTTCCTAACAGCTTGCCGTATTTTGGTCCTACCGTCTTTAACTGTGGCTTAAACGTATAAGAAGTAAAGGCTCTTACGTCATCTGTAAAGGTTACTTTCTTTACATTTAACTCATCTTCAATGATCTCTACATAGAAATCAGATAATGCATGGTCTGCTTTTACATACATCTGAGCAATTGGCTGACGGTTCTTGATATTTGCTGTATTTCTGGCTGCACGGCCCATAACAACCGTATCGAGGACTTCTTCCATATCTGCTTCTAACTTCTCATCGATCCACTCTTCCTTTACTACCGGGAAGTCACACAGATGAACGCTTTCCGGAGCAGCCTTGTCGATCTTTCTTACCAGGTTCTGGTAGATCTGCTCTGTCATGAACGGAATCATAGGAGCAGCTGCCTTGGCAACCGTTACAAGAGCCGTGTACAGAGTCATATACGCATTGATTTTATCCTGTTCCATGCCCTTTGCCCAGAAACGCTCACGGCTTCTGCGCACGTACCAGTTACTCATATCATCTACGAATTCCTGAAGAGCCTTTGCAGCCTCAGGGATACGGTAGTTCATCAGGTTGTCGTCTACTGCCTTGACCATGGAGTTCATCTTGGACAGCAGCCACTTATCCATTACCGGCAGCTTGTCATATTCTAAGCTGTACTTGGTAGCGTCAAAGTTATCGATATTTGCATACAGTACCCAGAATGCGTAGGTATTCCATAAGGTACCCATGAACTTTCTCTGTCCTTCGGTCACTGCCTTATCCTGATATCTCTTCGGAATCCATGGAGCGGAGCAGGTGTAGAAGAACCATCTGATGGCATCTGCGCCATGCTTCTGTAAGGTATCAAATGGGTCAACTGCATTTCCCTTGGACTTACTCATCTTCTGTCCGTTCTCATCCAGAACCAGACCCATTACAATTACATTTTCATAAGGAGCCTTGTTAAACAGTAAAGTTGACTCAGCTAACAGGGAGTAGAACCATCCACGGGTCTGGTCTACGGCCTCAGAAATAAACTGAGCCGGGAACTGGGACTCAAACAGTTCCTTATTTTCAAATGGATAATGATGCTGTGCAAATGGCATTGCGCCAGAGTCAAACCAGCAGTCGATCACTTCCGGTACACGCTTCATCTGCTTGCCGCACTTCGGGCAGCAGATGGTAACGGCATCAATATAAGGACGGTGAAGCTCAATATCATCCGGGCAGTTATCAGACATACTCTTCAATTCTTCAATACTTCCGATCGAATGCTGATGTCCGCACTCGCACTCCCAGATATTTAATGGAGTTCCCCAGTATCTGTTTCTGGAAATGCCCCAGTCCTGAATATTCTCCAGCCAGTCACCGAAACGGCCTTTACCGATAGATTCAGGTACCCAGTTAATGGTATTGTTGTTGCGGATCAGGTCATCCTTAACAGCAGTCATCTTGATGAACCAGGATTCTCTTGCATAGTAGATCAGAGGAGTACCGCATCTCCAGCAGTGTGGATAGCTGTGCTCAAATGCAGGTGCATCATATAACAGACCTTTTTCTTTTAAGTCTTTTAGTACTAACGGATCAGCATCCTTTACAAACTTGCCTGCAAATGGCGTGTCTGCTGTCATCTCACCCTTTGCGTCAACTAACTGCACGAAAGGCAGGTTGTACTTGCGGCCCACATTGGCATCATCTTCACCAAATGCAGGAGCAATGTGTACGATACCGGTACCATCTGTTAATGTTACATAGGTATCACATACAACGTAGTATGCTTTCTTATGCTGCTTCTCGCAGTATGAAACGGAGCAGTCATATAATGGCTCATATTCCTTAAATTCCAGATCCTTACCTACATAAGTTTCCAGAATCTCGCAGCCTTCTCCTAATACCTTTTCCATTAATGCATGTGCAATGTAATAGGTATAGCCGTCTGCTGCCTTAACTTTTACGTATTCCTCATTTGGGTTTACGCAAAGTGCCAGGTTGCTTGGAAGGGTCCATGGAGTTGTGGTCCATGCCAGGATATAAGCATCTTCCCCTTTTACTTTGAAACGTACTACTGCAGAACGCTCTTTTACGTCCTTATACCCTTGCGCTACCTCGTGGGAGGAAAGCGGGGTACCGCAGCGTGGGCAGTAAGGAACTACTTTGAAACCTTTGTATAACAGGCCCTTGTCCCAGATCTGCTTTAATGCCCACCATTCGGACTCGATAAATGTATTGTGGTAGGTAACATATGGATTATCCATATCAGCCCAGAAACCAACGGTGCCGGAGAAATCTTCCCACATGCCCTTGTATTTCCATACACTTTCCTTACACTGCTTGATAAATGGCTCCAGACCATATTTTTCGATCTGGTCCTTTCCGTCAAGGCCTAACTTCTTCTCTACTTCCAGCTCTACAGGAAGTCCGTGCGTATCCCATCCAGCCTTTCTTGGAACCATGTAGCCCTTCATAGCGCGGAATCTCGGGATCATATCCTTGATTACACGGGTCTCAACATGGCCGATATGCGGCTTGCCGTTTGCGGTTGGCGGTCCATCATAGAATACATATGGCTGACAGCCTTCACGCATCTTAATACTCTTCTCAAAAATGTGTTCATCTTCCCAGAACTTTTCGACTTCTTTTTCTCTTTCCACAAACTTAAGGTCTGTGGGGACTTTGTCATACATCCTTGCTTTCCTCCATTTCTAAATTTGAAGAATGTCTCACAGGTACTATCTTTTTAAAAGCGAGGCAAAATACGCGTTGCGAATTTCTCCCGCATAAATAAAAAAGCTTCCATCCCCGTAAAAGGACGAAAGCTTAGATTCGTTCAACCACCTGTTACTGCATACCATCATATGAGTTCCCTTAACGCAGGAATTGCGGCCCGGCCTACTTAAAACTTCAGCTGGCAGCTCCGGAGTGATCTTCTTCTATTTCCTACTAATACCGGATTCCCACCTGCACCGGCTCTCTGTGATGTTTGGAAAAGGATACTGTCTCCTTCTTGGCTTTTCTTTTATAACTTTCAATACAACGACTTCATTATAATAACTGGTGATGGAAATGTCAACGGCTAAACTTTAGAGAACAATGTAAAATACAATGTATCTATCAAAAACACCTTCGATTGCCAAAAATGTGCGTTTCTTTTATACTAAGAAACAGATAGCCCTTTACGTTTTTGTAAAAATGCTTTCCCACAGTTGCAAAAAAATATCGACTATATTAATTTATTGAGGAATTTAATTTATGAAACTGAACGAAATTGAAATAACCGACTTTAACACCCCAAATCTTGACATCTACGCCCGCTATAATGAAACCCAGCTTCTCCACTACTTTGAACCGGCTCCCGGCGTTTTTATTGCTGAAAGCCCAAAGGTAATCGCACGTGCCTTACATGCCGGATATATTCCTATCTCTTTTCTGGCAGAAAAACGGCTGGTTGCTGCAAACGTCGGTGAAACCAGGCAGCTTCTCGAAAAATACCCGGATGTACCGGTATTTACGGCTGAATACAATGTACTTACCAAACTCACCGGCTTTTCTCTGACCCGTGGCATGCTCTGTGCCATGAAGCGCAATGTCCTTCCTTCTATAGAAGATGTATGTAAGCATGCAAACCGCATTGCCATTCTGGAAAATGTAGTAAATCCAACCAATGTAGGGGCCATTATCCGCTCCGCCGCCGCCCTTGGCATGGACGCTGTACTTCTCACCCATGGCTGCGCAGATCCATTGTACCGCCGTGCCTCTCGTGTAAGCATGGGAACAGTATTTCAGATTCCATGGACCTTTTTTCCTAAAGATGCATGGCCTGGTGCCGCGCTGGATATTCTTAAAAATATGGGCTTTAAAACAGCTGCTATGGCACTAAAAAGCAATTCCGTCTCTGTTGACGATCCTGTTTTAACTTCCCACGAAAAACTGGCCATCGTCCTTGGCACAGAAGGCGAAGGACTGAACGACGCTACAATCGCTGCCTGCGACTACACCGTTCTCATTCCTATGTTCCATGGAGTAGACTCACTGAATGTGGCTGCAGCCAGCGCTGTGGCATTCTGGCAGTTAGGACGCCGGAAATAGGAGGTTTATTTCGAATTGCAAGTGCATGTGTCTTGACATATGTATATAACATTGTGTAATTTTTAACAATATGTTCCTTTTTTTACACAAATATGCTATATTGTTACGGAAACTTTACAAATAACCGCACACAGCCGCTTATTTCAAACCAAAGACTGTGTACCAGGAGGGAGCCAACTTATGGATCACAGAAATCTTACACTACTCACTGACCTGTATGAACTGACGATGATGCAGGGATATTTTAAGGAAAAAGACGCAAACGAAACTGTCATCTTCGATATGTTCTACCGTACCAATCCACATGGAAATGGTTTTGCCATTTGCGCCGGTCTGGAACAGGCCATTGAATACATTAAAGGACTCCATTTTGACGAAAGTGATATCGAATATTTAAGAAGTTTAAATATGTTTGAAGAAGACTTCTTAGAGTATCTTAGTACTTTCCGTTTTACAGGCGATATCTACGCGATCCCGGAAGGTAGCGTTGTATTTCCAAGAGAGTCTTTAATTAAAGTAATCGCACCTATCATGCAGGCACAGCTGGTTGAAACAGCACTTCTTACCATTATCAACCACCAGAGTCTGATCGCTACCAAAACAGAGCGTATCGTTCATGCTGCAAAGGGTGACGGCGTTATGGAATTCGGCCTTCGCCGTGCCCAGGGCGCTGATGCAGGTACTTACGGTGCAAGAGCTGCCATGATCGCAGGCTGTATCGGTACTTCCAATGTACTCTGCGGAAAAATGTTCGATGTTCCTGTAAAAGGAACCCATGCACACAGCTGGATCATGAGCTTCCCGGATGAGTTGACCGCTTTCCGTACCTACGCAAAGCTGTATCCATCTGCATGCATCCTGTTAGTAGATACCTATGATACCTTAAAATCTGGTATTCCAAATGCCATCAAGGTATTTAAGGAAATGAGAGAAGCAGGCATTCCATTGACCTTCTATGGTATCCGTTTAGACAGCGGCGACCTGGCATACCTGTCAAAGAAAGCAAAGAAGATGCTGGATGCAGCCGGTTTTTCAGATGCTGTGATCTCTGCTTCCAATGACCTGGATGAATACCTGATTGACAGCTTAAAGGTACAGGGCGCTACCATTAATTCCTGGGGCGTTGGTACCAACCTGATCACAGCAAAAGACTGCCCATCCTTCGGCGGCGTTTACAAGTTAGCTGCTGTAAAGGACAAGACCACCGGTGAATTCATTCCCAAGATCAAGTTATCTGAGAATGCGGAAAAGATCACCAATCCTGGGAACAAGACCATTTACCGTATTTATGACAAGGAAAATGGCAAGATCATTGCAGATCTGATCTGCCTGGTGGGCGAGAAATTTGATACCAACAATTCTCTCCTTCTCTTTGACCCGCACGAGACCTGGAAGAAGACTTTATTGGCACCCGGAACCTATACCATGCGTGAACTGTTAGTACCCGTGTTCTTAAACGGCGATTGCGTTTATGAGTCCCCAAAGGTAATGGATATCCAGAAATACTGCAAAGAAGAGCTGAATACTTTATGGGATGAGTCCAAACGTCTGGTAAATCCACACACCGTTCATGTAGACCTTTCCAATGAACTGTGGCAGATGAAGAATCAGTTACTGGACAGCTATCATAAGAAATAACAGGCACATGATCAATTCTGACGGATCCAAAAGGTCAGAAATCCTACAGCAAGCAAGCTTGCGTCGAATTTCTGACCTTTTGACCCTGGTATCATATTATAAGCACTTACTTACGCAGATCGCGCCATAAGGCCGGATGCTCATATTATAAGCGCAGCCTTCTCCCAGGCACTTCTCCATATATTTTGTGTATTCATCTACCAGATCATTTGGAAGCATTGCCATGATAACACCGGCGAAACCACCTCCGTGTACACGGCAGGCCCCTCTCTGCTTCTGGGCGATAAATAACTCTGTTAAAGCAAGGGCAACCGTAATTCCCTGTTCTGCGTTATTGCTGGCAGTAAAGCAATTCTGCAGCCATTTCCAGGATGAATTTCCGGAAGCTGTGATATTTTTCAGAAAATCATTGAAACGGCCTTCTTTTAATGCTGCTACCTCTGCCTCTACTCTCTTGTTTTCCTCAAAGAAATGCAGCGCACGCAGTACCGCACGGTCTCCTGCAAATTTTCTCACTTCCGGAAGGTGTCTGATCACTTTTTCTTCCGAAACCTGAGCAAGCACCTCTTTTCCAAAATATTTTGCAACTTTCTTCATTTCTTCCGGCACAGCAGAATACTCAGCGCTTAAATCCGCATGTCCTTTTCCGGTCTGGACAATGATCAGACTGTGCTTTTGTGCCCGGAAGTCAAAATCGATTTTTTGCACAACCGGTGTCATAGGCTCTATAAAATCAATGGTGATCAGACCGCCCACTGCACATGCCATCTGGTCAAGTAGTCCTGATGCCTTGTTCCAGTATTTATTTTCCGCAAATTTTCCAATGTGGGCATAAGCTACATTGTCCATACGGCTTTCATTAAAAAATGTATTCAACATGGAGCATACCAGCATCTCAAAAGAAGCGGAGGAACTGACACCGGCCGCACTGATCACATTGCTGGTAACATATGCATTAAAACCACCAACACTGTAGCCTGAGGTCTCAAAACCTTTTAAAATGCCCTTGATAAGATCTACAGTTCCTGCTTTCTTAGGGCCTGGCTCCAGGTCATTTAAATCGATGGTAATATCCTGATCATAGGTCTCACTTATAATGCGTACATGATTGGAATCGTTCTTTGCTGCTGCACCTACGCAGTCTAGGTTGATGCTGCCGGCCAGCACTTTGCCGTGGTTGTGGTCTGTATGGTTTCCGCTGATTTCTGTACGGCCTGGTGATGAGAAAAGAAGAACTTCTTCGCTGTCTCCAAAAGATTCTTCAAAGCCTTTCAGCACCTTCTCATATCTTGCTTTATTTTCAACTGCCCCGTTTCCATAAAGTTCTTGCATAAATGCATCGGTTTTCTCACTATTTAACTGCTTCATGGTCTCACATACATTCATAGCTGCCTTCTCCTTTTCTGTCGGTTATTCTGGCTGTGTAGATTGACTTCGTTTCCACCATTTCCGACTCTCTAACATCAGTCTAACACAAAATCCATGACTGACACAATACAATATTTTTCGATGTTGCATATTCTATCACTGTACAGCAGCTGTTTTTTCTGTTATAACTGGACGTACATATAACATCGATTCTGCCCTGCAGGCAGACCGGAATTATTTTTTTAAGGAGCTTACATGGAACTTGAACACAACTGGAACGGCCGTCCCTATCACAGCCTTGACTGGGAACTGAAGCATACATTTGGACATAAAGTATATAAACTTTCACTGGATGCAGGTCTTACCTGTCCCAACCGTGACGGCACCTGCGGTACCAGAGGTTGTATTTTCTGCAGTGAAGGTGGTTCCGGAGATTTTGCGGAAAAGTTACAGAGTGATGTATGGGAGCAGATTGAAGCTGCCAAAAGGCGGGTAAGCAATAAGACCGGCTCGGAGGAAGCTATCAATTATATCGCCTATTTTCAGTCCTTTACCAATACCTATGCGCCAGTTTCTTATTTAAAACCGCTGTTTGAACGTGCCATCAGCCACCCTGATATTGCCGCCCTTTCCATTGCCACAAGACCTGACTGTCTGGGAGATGATGTCATTGACCTGTTAAAGGAGTTAAACGGCAAAAAAACAGTCTGGGTGGAACTGGGCCTGCAGACGATCCATGAGGAAACTGCCCGTTTTATTCGCAGAGGTTATGAACTTCCTGTTTTTGAGGATGCTTTAAAACGGCTGAAAGAAGCTGGCATCACCGTGATTGTCCATGTAATTCTTGGTCTTCCCGGTGAAACCACAGACCAAATGAAGGAAACCGTAAAATATCTGGCATACCGGCCCATTGATGGGATCAAGCTGCAGCTTCTTCACATATTAAAAGGGACCGATCTGGCAGATGTCTACCAAACAGATCCCTTTCACGTATTTTCTATGGAAGAATACATCGACCTTGTGATCGACTGTATCACTCTTTTGCCGCTTCGAATCACCATACACCGCATGACAGGTGACGGACCGAAAAATCTGTTGATTGCTCCCTTGTGGAGCGGTAATAAAAGGCTTGTGCTCAATCAGCTGCATAAACGTTTTAAAGAACGTGGAGCTTACCAGGGGCAATACTATTGCGGCACCACAACTCCGTCTTCTTCAATGGTTACCCCATAGGATATTCCTGTCATATAAGAAGCAAAATCTGCCTTCTGTGCTGCATTTTCAAGCACTCTGGTATATCCGGCAGCAGAGGTACCAGGTATAAAGGTAAGCTGACTGTCCTGTACATCCCACTGTACCTTAAGAAGCGCAGTCCGTGGGATACTGCTTCCAAAAATAAAATTACCCAGGCTGTATACAATAGGCTTTCCCTTATAATATTCCACCCCTTGTAATACATGCGAGTGGCTGCCAATGACCACATCGGCCCCTGCATCTATATACTGCTTTCCAAGGGTTCTCTGATAATCTTCCGGCGTTTCTTTTCGCTCAATGCCCCAGTGAACATATACTACCAGATAATCACACTGACTCCGCAATTTCTTTATCTCATCCACTAAGATCTGTGGATCATAAGTGGTAAGCATACCTGGTTTTGTGGAAGTGGCATTCCAGGAAGCCACAGGAATAACTCTGGAAGCTCCTAAAAATCCAATTTTTTTACCCTTTGCTTCTAAAATGACCGGCGCTTTGGCCTCATCTAAATTCTTTCCGGCTCCCACTCTGGCGATACCTGCTTCATCTAACGTATCGCAGGTATCCAGTAAAGCATCTGTGCCATAATCCATGGCATGATTATTCGCCAGTGTTACAAGATCAATTCCCAATTCTTTAAAGACAGAAACCAATGACGGGTCCACCCGGAAGGTAAACTGCTTATCCGCTGCCGCTGTTCCCCTGTTGCTAAAAGGAAATTCCTCATTTGCCATGAAAATGTCCGCCTCGTCGATCACAGACTGGAACTGGCTGTCCAGTACACCCCGGATATCGCCTTTATTGTAAGCGTTCATTACATGATCTGATAAAAGGATATCGCCGGAAAAAACTAAGTTTACTGGCTGATCTGCTTCATCTGTACCAACTTCTCCGTCTTGATTGCTGTCTACCGATCCATTTATACCACTTTCATTTTCAGCGTTTCTGTCACCTTCGTTCCCACTGTTTTCATTTTTTGCTGCATCAGCACCATTTTCCTGGTCCTGCTGACTATCTGGCCGGCTATTCTGGCCTTCACTGCTTTCTGCCCACCCTGATTTTCCATTTTCTTCCAACTCCCCGGCCTTTTCTGTTCTGCTCTTTCCTGCAAGTTCACTGGCGCTTACATAAGGGCTGTTTTTCATATACCGGATCGATAAACCTACTATAACTGCCAACAGCAGCCCTGTAATAGCGGCCGCTGTGCATATCCATTTTTTTCTGTTCATTTTTCAGTCCTGTTTACTAATTTAACCGATCGCCAGTACGATACCGCCGTCATTTGCATATACGGTAGCCACACCAGCTGCGTTTGTAACAACAATCTCCTTAAATTCTGCCCTCTTTGACAGTTCCTGCTTTACATATTCGCCTCTTTCAGGATTATTTACATGGCATACAACGGCACGCTTTCCTGTGGTGTCTCCAGCTTCTTTAACGGCAATGTCACACATTCTCTGAAGTCCCTTGTTGATACCTCTTGCCTGGTCTAATTTAATGATCACACCATGTTCAGCACCCATTACAGGCTTGATATTTAATGCTGTTGCAAAGAATGCCTGCAGTCCGGAAAGTCTGCCGTTCTTGCGCAGAGTATCCAGGCTTTCAAGCACAAAGTAAGTATGCATCTCATCACGGAATTTTCTCAGCTTTTCCACTACTTCTTCAAAGCCCAGTCCCTGCTCACACAGATCCCTAATATAAAGTGCCTGCTCTAACTGACCCGCAGATGCTGACTCAGAGTCCAGAACTTCAATCTTTTTAGAAGACGGAATTCCTTTTTCCTTTAGTTCTTCTTCATACAGCTGCTTTGCAAGAGCCGCTGAATTATAGCTTCCGCTTAAGTGGCTGGAAAGAGTGATCACAAATACTGCATCTGCGTCTGCCGCCTCATATGCTTCTTTAAAGATCTCAGGGGAAGGGCAGGCGGTTTTCGGGCACTCCGGGCACTCCTTCACCATACGGATGAAAGCTTTCTGATCAAAAGTCTCATCATCTACCACCTGTGCTGTCCCCACCTGCAATGTCAGCGGTACCATTTGAAACTTAGGATCCTTTTTCAGTTCTTCTGTCAGATCAAGACAGCTGTCTCCAATGATCTTGTAAGTCATGTTTCTATCCTCCGGTTATCCAACATGTCATCCGATTATTTTAACATGTAGTATTCATTACTACTTATTATAACAGCATACTATATAAAATGCAATGCCAACAGAAGTTTTTTAAATAACGGCAATGTTCGTTCTCCCCATGCCTTATTTCTCCGATCTATGCTTTTCTGAATGAAAACTGCTTTCTGCAGTGATTGAACAACGGCATCCCGGTTCCCGGCGGCTGACTTCATTATTAATCTTGTTCTTCAGTCTTCCCACCGCTGCCTGTTTATATTCTCTTGGAACTACCAGATCAAACACCAGACATACATTTTTTCCTGCACCTACTATACGAAAGTCATGGAAAGACAGGCGGATATCAATATCCATTAACACCCGGTTAATCAGAGAACGGTACTTGACCAGACGTTTATTGTCCCGTTCTACCGGATCCATATGGATCACCAGCATCATGTTAAATTTCTTTGCCGCGTCCCGCTCGATGCGGTCAATAATCTCATGGGAGTACTCCGGGTCGTAGTTGCTTGGAACTTCCGCATGGATCGAAGCCATACTGTGGGACGGACCGTAATTATGGACGATCAGATCATGGGTTCCCAGTATCCCTTCATAGCCTTCTACAAAATTGGATATTTCCTCATAGACCTCCAGCTCAATGGCTTCCCCGATCAATGGCGCCAGGGTATCCTTTGCAATGTTTAGTCCCCCATACATAACAGCTACAGAAACTGCCAGACCTACGATCCCGTCAATGTTCCAGTTCAGATATTTTAAGGCCAGAAGAGATAAAATAGCTGCACTGGTAGTCATTACATCTCCCATCGCATCTGCAGCTGTTGCTTCCATTACTTTAGAGTTGATTCTGCTTCCCAGCTTCCTGTTAAACTGGGACAGCCAGAATTTGACTCCAACAGAAATAAAAAGGATCAAAACAGAAATCCACTTAAAATGAACTTCTTCCGGATGAATAACTTTCCCAAGAGAGGTCTTAAACAGGGAAAATCCCACCTGAATGACCAGAAAAGCCACAATAAAGGCAGAAATATATTCGATTCGCCCATGTCCAAAAGGATGATCGCTGTCTGCCGGTTTTCCCGCCATACGCACACCGATAAAACCGATAATAGAAGAAGCAGCATCGGATAAGTTGTTAAAGGCATCTGCCATAACAGACACACTGTTTACTAAAATGCCGATAAACAGCTTTGAAGCAAACAGCAAAAGATTGCAGCAGATGCCCACAATACTGGCAAGAACGCCATACTGAGTGCGCACCTGAGGATCTTCTGTTTTTTCATGATCTTTCACAAAACATTTTACTAAAAAATCAGTCATCACTTATCCTCATACACCACATTAACCATGAACAGTCCCTGAGCCGGTGCAGTTGGACCCGCTGCCTGCCTGTTCTGTGCATTTAAGATCTCTGTCATTTTATCAGGGGCATATTTTCCAAAGCCTACTTCGATCAGGGTGCCTACAAGAATACGCACCATTTGCTGTAAAAAGCCATTTCCTGTAAAATAAATATGAAGGCGGCTTCCCTGCTGCTTAAACTCTATATTTTCAATGGTCCGCACTGTTGATTTCTTCATCTTTTTATTACCGCAAAAGCTTTTAAAATCATGCTGCCCTATAAGAAGGGCAGCTGCCTCTTTCATGGCAGGCACATCTAATGCAGTTCCCAGACCATAATAATAATTTCTCTGGAAAATGTCTTTCTTTGGTCCCATTTCCAGCTGATAGCAGTACGTTTTTCGCACAGCTGAAAGACGACTGTGAAAGCGCTCCGAGGCTATTTCACAGGATAATACAGCGATGTCTTCCGGCAGATATTCATTGATATAGTCCATGATCTCATCCGGTGTTTTCTTCTCTCTATGTCCGTCCTTTTTGCGCTCTTGATCAGATACATCTTTGTCATTCTTTTCAGTTTTTTCCATTTTTTTCCAATCAATGTAGAAATTGGCCACCTGCCCTTTTGCATGAACTCCTGCATCTGTCCGCCCGGAACCATGAACCTCGATCTCTTCCCCGGTCATTTTAAATAATATCTGCTCTAATTTTCCCTGAATCGTCTTATCTGTGTTCCCCTGTTTCTGCCAGCCATTGTATCGGCTTCCGTCGTAGGCCATCACTACTTTGTAATTCATTCTTTTTTCTCCTGTTTTTCCCATTTTCTTCAAAATATCCTCTTTCCTTTTAGGATATGAGCGCAGGCAGCAGGGAATATCCATATATAAAGCAGCGATATAACAGAATCCAGATCTTCCTTTTTCCTTTTTTCATGACTGCTTTCATAAAGTTTCTCATACATTAGCCTTTGAGAAGATTCCGCTTTCATCTACTGCACGGATCGCACGCTCCAGCGCTTCTGTATCCTGTACCAGAGCCATACGCACATAGCCTTCGCCAGACGGTCCGAAAGCGCTTCCCGGAGTTACCATAACACCTGACTTTTCTACCAGATCCATAACAAAAGCCTCAGAAGACTCATACTGCTTCGGGATCGGAGCCCATACGAACATAGTCGCCACCGGGCGTTCCATCTCCCAACCAATGGAGCGTAAACCGTCACAGAGAATGTCTCTTCTTGCCTCGTAAGCCTTCATGGTATCGTATACACAGTCCTGATCACCGGTCAAAGCTGCTACAGCTGCTGCCTGGATCGGCAGGAACATGCCGTAGTCCATATTGGATTTTAACATTTTCAGGTGCTTTACCACTTCTTTATTTCCAAGGCAGAAACCAATTCTGGCACCTGCCAGGCCATAGGTTTTGGAAAGAGAATTAAATTCTACGCCAATCTCTTTTGCTCCTGGATAGCTTAAAAAGCTTCCACAGGTATTTCCGTCAAATACCAGTTCGCTGTAGGCATTGTCATGGAGAACAATGATGTCGTATTTCTTTGCAAATGCAACCAGTTCTCTGTAAAACTGCTCTGGCGCCATGGCTGTTGTTGGATTGTTTGGATAGGAAACAACCATAAGTTTTGCTTTTTGGGCCACTTCTTGTGGGATGTTCTGCAGCTGGATAATGTAATCATTTTCCTTTTTTAAAGGCATATAATAAATTTCTGCCCCTGCAATCTGCGGACCATCTCCAAATATCGGATAACATGGATCCGGCACCATTACGATATCACCTTCATCTGCAATAGACAGTGCAATGTGGGCCAGTCCTTCCTGTGAACCTAAAAGAGAACAGATTTCTGTATCTGGATCCAATTTTACGTCATATCTTCTCTTGTACCAGTATGCAACGGTATCTAACAGTTTCTTTGTGTCACTGATGGCATAAACATAATTTTCCGGCTTCATCACTTCCTCGCAAAGGGCCTTGCGGATGTACTCTGCCGGCGGAATATTCGGAGCACCGATACTTAAGTCGATCACTTCTTTTCCTTCACTGATCCTTTTATTTTTGATCTCAGCCAGTCTGGAAAAGATTCCCTCTCCAAACCGGTCCATTCTCTTTGCAAATTTCATTTTCATTTCCTCCAAATATGCATCATATTTCCACAAATTCTGAAAAACCATGGTGGATATTATAATACAGATAAGTAACCGTGGCAAGGAAAAAAAGGGAATCCTGTGATTAATCACAGGATTCCCTAAAAGAAAAAGCGCGAGACGGGATTCGAACCCGCGGCCCCCACCTTGGCAAGGTGGTGCTCCACCCCTGAGCCACTCGCGCATTTGAAAATACTTATTTTTGATACATACCTTCAAAACCACATATTGATCAATGATTGACTTTCCGAATATTTACAACCTTTTGTTCCATAACCTGGCGACGGTC
>CAVFER010000043.1:0-22011 GCA_963621525.1 bacterium
ATGCAGAAGTGGCGGAATTGGCAGACGCGCACGGTTCAGGTCCGTGTGGTAGTAATACCTTGAGGGTTCGACTCCCTTCTTCTGCAGGACTTAAACAGGAACTTGAGATTCAAGTTCCTGTTTTTCTTTTACACTAATGGATTTTTATTAAAATTCATCCTCCAGCATCGGAATCCGCACCATTACTTCTGTTCCCTGATCGGGTACGCTGGTGAAGGAAAGGCCGTATTTGCTGCCATAAAGGCTTTTAAGTCGAAGATTGGTATTTGATACTCCTATGTGGCGGGAAGAAGATCCTACAGCAGCCTGCGTCGGTTCATCTAAAAGAGAATCCAGTTTCTCAGGCGGGATCCCGGCTCCGTCGTCAGATATTACGAACGCAATATCATTTCCTTCCTTCCATCCAGTAAGAAGGATGGTCCCTTTTTTCTCTTCTTTCATCATAATACCGTGAAGAAGGGCGTTTTCGACAATGGGCTGAAAGGTAAGTTTAGGAATGGAATAAATGCCCAGTTCCGGAGGCACATCAGCGATAAAGTCCGCACATTTGTTATAACGCATATTTTGAAGCTGCATATAAAGAGAAACGTGAGTTACCTCATCCTGGATCGTGCTGATCAGATCTCGGCTGCCAAGAGTCAGACGATAGAAGTGTGTAAGGGCCTGGATGGCTTCTGTTACTTTTTCACTCTGACCGGACTGGGACAACCAATTGATCATATCCAGTGTATTGTAGAGAAAATGAGGATTGATCTGAGCCTGAAGTGCACGAAACTCTGCGCCTCGCAGTTCTTTTGCAGCTTTCTCTTCATAATCCATCAGCTGGTTGATCTCAGCAGTCATGTAGTTATAAGTTCCGGAGAGAACACCAATCTCATCATTTCCGGCATCTGACAGTTCTAAAGGCTCCGGCCGCCCTTTTCGTATGGTCTCCATTTGCAGTGCTACGCCGATGATCCGGTCTGCAATGGATTCAGACAGCTTGTAAGCAATAAAAAGGGCAAATAATGCGATCATGGCGTAAGTAATAGCAAAATTAGATACTACGGAGCGTCCCATACCTGCGACCTGGCTGCGAGGAATCAAAGATACCATGTACCAGTCGGTGTTTTTTAAAGAAAAGCAGGCAGTATAGGCAGAGAAATCATCATAATTAACCAGCTGGAACTGTCCGATGGCTGACGGATCAGACTGAAAAGCCTGAACAGCCAGATCGTTTGTAAAAAAAGAGGGATCAGAAGCTGCTACCAGATCCAAATCATCATTTATAAGAAAGGAATATTCGCCTTTGATAGTGGAGTCTTTTTTTAAAATCTCTTCAAAGGATTTTTCGGAGAAATAAATGGCAGCGTAAGCAGCAATGGATTTCTGGTCCTCTTCATTGGAACGATAAAAAATAGGTTTGATGTATGCAAGAGGACCGTGTTCAGCTGCCTCCTCTTCTGTAAGGGCATTTTTTGGAAAAAAAAGCTGAGACCATCCTTCTGTTTCAAATTGCTTTAACCAGGGGCTGGAAACTTCGGAAAGAGGCAGAAATATCTTCTGCGTATCTGTGTTAAATTGTTCCAGCCGGTGATAAGTGTGGTCATCGTAATAAAAGGTTACAGATTCGATGAGAGAATGGTCTGTCAGGGTAGCTGCCAGCCGGAACAGGTTATTTATCTTGCTTTTGGAAGGAACCAGCCCCTGAGCCTGGGCATTTGAAATATCAAACATGTCCCGGATTACATAAGAAGAAGCCAGTGTATCCGAAGTATGGGTCACGTGGGACACCAGATTTTCTGCGGACAATACGGACTGGGAGCTTAATGCCTGTTCAGAACGGATGGTATCGTCCATAACGATACGGAAGATATTTAAAAAGAGAAAACAGATCAAAACGGCGGTGGGAATGAGAAAAAGGATGGTATGAGATACCACCAGCTTTTTCTTTAAACGCATGTCATAAATATAATAATGAAGGATACGGTTAAAAAAGTTCATTAAAGCATCTTCTCCCTGTATTCAGATGGTGAAAGACCTACGATCTTGCGAAAGGCTTTGCTGTAATAATTTCCGTCGCTGTAGCCTACTTTTGCAGAAATATCGGTGATTTTATAAAGAGGATCACTTAAAAACTGCTTGGACATTTTAATACGGTAATCGGTAAGATACTGATTTAAAGTCTGGCCGGTTTCATTTTTAAACAAGGTGCATACATAGGTAGGTGACAGATGGACGTGGTCGCTGATATCCGGTACGGACAGAGAAGGAACCGCATAATTCTGGTGCAGATATTCCTTGATCTGGAAGATTACCGGATTTTCATCTTTATTTGACTGTAAACGGTCAAAGTACAGCATTATTTTTTCAAAAAAGAACTGATGAAGGTTTTTTAAGACGGCACAGTCCACGATCCCTTTCCAGATGGATTCGGATTCCAGACCTTCTCTTTGCCATAGGGAAATATGGTTAGACATGCTGATTTCGTCTAATTTTACCAGATATTTAAAATAAAGGTCACGAACCTGGCTTGAGGAAATGGTCTGGCTGTTTTGTACAGACTGGTAGAAGCGGTCTGCAGCTGCAAGTGCATCGTCTTTGTTTTTATTGGTGAGAGCCACAGTCAGATCCATCATGATATCTGTAAGAGGCTGGCTGACAGTTTCATTTTCTGTTTCCATCAATAGAGAGTTTGGCTCATGAAAGAAGCTTCGCTTTAAAAGTTCCCTTGCTGTTTCAAAGGAGAAAGAAGCCCGTTTGAATCCTGGTACCGCAGGTCCCATGGAAAGGAAGAAAGAAGTCAGCTCTTTAAAAGGTTCCATAAGGTTTTGTGCGCAGTCTGTCAGAGCCGCCTTTTCCGGTTTTTCGTTACTGCCAATAAAGCAGACGATAAAATGGTCAGATTTAATAAAATCAAGGGCATAGAAATTTTTCTGTGCCAGATAAGCCCAGAATCCACGACGTATCTGTGTGATACGGTTAGAAGACAGTTCAGATATCGGTGTGAGACATTCCAGGATCAGAGCTGTAAAAAAAGAAGTTTCCTCTACAGGCGGTTTTAACTGTGCGCCGATCAACGGAGCCTGTTCTTCTGGGTCTGCTTCTGTTAAAAGCTGTGCCAGCTGGGAGCGCAGGTTATCTTCATGCATCCATTTAGCATTCTGAGAAGCATGGATGGAACGATACTGACGGATACCTTCGACTAAGGCTTCTGTAAGCTCGTTCATATCAAGAGGTTTATCTACGTAGCTGATGGCCTTTAGTTTAATAGCGGCTTTCAGGTATTCTTTGTCAGAATAGGCGCTCATAAACAGGATAATGGTATTAGGAAGCGCTTTCAGGATTTCCTCAGCCATTTCCACACCGCTCTTACGGGGCATACGCACATCCGTGAGGATCAGGTCCGGCTTTTCCTTTAGGGCGGTCTCAAGGCCATGTACTCCATCGTCTGCCATGAATGTATGATGAATCCCCAGTTTTTCTAACGGGAGACTATTAAAAATACCTTCACGGGTCAGTTTTTCATCATCAACGATCAATAATTTCATAGAATTTATTACCCCGTTTAAAAAATCAAAAAATATTACTGTATATGATAGGATTTTACCATGGAATCATAAAAAAAGGAATGTTATCATAAAAAATGTCCAAAAGATAACCTGCACAGCCGGGACCTGGCTTATTGTAAGCGACATCCCCAACTGGTACCGGTTGTGATTCTTTTTGTATACGATTAGGAGGAACTGAAAATGAAGAAAATTGAATTAAAGTTCGACCAGCCAGAAGAGATCATTGATTTTGTACGCATTATGAACCGCTACGAATGTGATGCAGATGTTAAATACGGCAGCATGGTAGTAGATGCTAAGTCTATTGTAGGTGTATTATCCCTGGCACGTTCCAAAACGGTAGAAGTAATCCTTCACTCTGATGAATGTCAGAAGCTCTTAGATGAGATCGCACAGTTTGCAGCATAATAGGATGGTGTGAAATAGTAAGATTTATGAGATTTAATTGAAAACGGATTTTTAGAAAGGACTTTTTTCGGGCGACTGAGGAGAGTCCTTGTTTTGCACTATGAAAAATATGGACAATCATAGGGGAATGTTCTATACTTGTTATCAGAGAATACAGGAGGAGAACGGTTATGATAGAGTGCCAACCGGGTATTTATGAGGTTCTTCTGGAAACAGATCGAGGGGCTACTAACAAGATCAATATTTTTATCATACCGGGAAAAAAGGGCGAAAGAAGTTTGATGATCGATACCGGTTTCAGGGATGAGAGATGTTTAAAAAAGATGGAAGGCGTCTTGGAGGAACTGGGCATTGCATATGAAGATCTGGACGTGTTTATGACCCACAAGCACCATGACCATTCCGGTCTGGCAAGCATTTATGCAGACCGGGGGGCTACTATCTATATGAATCCTTTAGAGGAGCGCCACCGTTATGACTGCCTGTTTTACAGTTCGGGCAATACGGATCCACAGGTACAGGCAGAAGTCCTTCATCGAGTGGGCGTCACAGAAGAAAAGACGCCGGAAGTCTGGGATATGTTTGAACAGGTACGCAAAGAAGTGGAAAACCATAGCGGCTGGATGTTTGAAGTGAGAGATTTTCCTTATAAACACACCGGACCAGGCGAAGTGCTAAAGTATGGAGATCATACCTTTGAAACGGTAGATTTAAAGGGGCATACCTTTGGGCAGCTGGGACTTTTTGATAAAGAGAATAATATATTTTTCTGTGCTGATCAGGTGATTGATGGAATTGTACCAATTGTTGCCACAACTTATCCGGATGAGCATCTTCTAAAAGGATATTTTGATTCCATGGAGCGGTTCCGCCATGAATTTAGTGACTGCCTTCTGCTTCCGGCTCATGGAAAGCACATTACAGACGGAAAAAGGATCGTGGATCGGATCGTATTTTCCTATCTGGACAAAATGGAGATTGTCCACAATATCCTAGAGCACAGCAGGCGGCCACGGACGATCCATGAGATTGCTTCCATTGCTTATGGTATGCCTCATCCGCCAAAGAATACAGAAGAATTTATCAAGCTGAAAATGACCATGAGCAAGTGCTTTTCCTGTCTGGAATATCTGCGGGATGAAGATTTTGCAGTGCGGGAAGAGAAAAACGGAACGTTTTACTGGAGACCATAATTGCAAAAAACAGAATGTCTGTGAAAAAGTACTTGCATTTCCATAAAAAGAGAGTATAGTTACTTAAAAATAACGATCAAACAGCATAAGAAAGCAGAGTAGGTTTATGTGCGTTAAGTGCCGGCTGAACAGGGAGTTGTCAGCCAGACGAAAGGAATGTTAAAAGATGTTCCTGCGGTACATAGGCCGCATCCCGCTGCATCAGAGAAAATCTCGATTATCTCCGATTGTAGTATGAGGTATCTGCAAAGGAGGTAATTTTTTTATGGAAAGATTAGCAACTTTGTTTACAGGGTCCTTTAAACAGTTAAAGCAGGTGAAGACTGTTACGATCTGCGCCATGTTAGGTGCTGTCGCCATTGTATTAGGTTCATTAAGTATCGAGCTTGGAAGTACCCTTCGTATCGGCTTTTCCGGCATTCCCAATGAGATTGTCCACATGCTCTTTGGACCGGTAGTGGGAAGTGTATTTGCGGGTACTATGGATATTCTGAAATATCTTATCAAGCCTACCGGGGCATTTTTTCCGGGTTTTACACTGATTGCCATGCTTGCAGGACTGATTTATGGCAGTTTTTATTATAAGAAAGAATTAAATTTCTGGAGGGTGCTTGCAGCTCATATAGTAGTAGCGCTGATGTGCAATGTACTTTTGAATACCTGGTGTCTGTCTATCCTTTATGGAAAGGCATTTGCAGTGTTACTTCCTGCAAGACTGGTAAAGAATGCTATTATGTGCCCGATTGATTCTTTTATCTTCTATAATATTGTTAAAGTTTTAGAAATGACGGGAGTTTTTAAGATGGTAAAAGAAGAACATAAATGAGTTAAAAAGGCCTGAAGTTCTGAGTGCTTCAGGCCTTTGTTATACGGTGCTTTTAGCGTTTTTTGGAGATAAACCAAGTAACTTTGTATGAAATTAAAACAATCCAGTATTCACATTGAGTTTCCTGGAATACTATGTTATAGTAAAGGTTAGCGAAGAAATAGATTGCTGGGAATACCACGCATAGATAAGACAATTTTTATAGAAGAAAGGCGGAAAATCTATTATGGAAAAGCTGATTTATCTGGATAATGCAGCCACTACCAAAACAAGGCCGGAGGTTGTGGAAGCAATGCTTCCTTATTTTACAGAATATTACGGAAATCCATCTTCTGTATATACATTTTCATCTGAGAGCAAAAAGGCAGTTACCAATGCAAGAGAGATTATTGCAAGGTCTTTAGGCGCAAAGACAAATGAAATCTACTTTACAGCAGGCGGAAGTGAGTCTGACAACTGGGCATTAGTTGCCACAGCAGAGGCTTACAACGCAAAAGGCAAGCACATCATCACCAGCAAGATCGAGCATCATGCCATCCTTCATACCTGCCAGTATCTGGAAAAGAGAGGGTATGAGGTAACTTATCTTGATGTAGATGAAAATGGTGTTGTTAAATTAGACGAATTAAAGAAAGCAATCCGTCCGGATACCATTCTGATCTCCATTATGTTTGCAAACAATGAGATCGGAACCATTGAACCTATTAAGGAGATCGGTGAGATTGCAAAAGAACACGGCATCTTATTCCACACGGACGCTGTACAGGCTTATGCCCATGTGCCGATCAATGTAGATGAGTGCCATATTGATATGTTAAGTTCCAGTGGCCATAAGTTAAACGGACCAAAGGGAATCGGTTTCCTCTATATCCGTACCGGTGTAAAGATCCGTTCCTTCATCCACGGCGGAGCTCAGGAGCGCAAGCGTCGTGCAGGTACTGAAAATGTTCCCGGCATCGTAGGTTACGGAAAAGCAGCACAGATTGCTATGGAAACCCTGGATGAGCGTATTGCAAAAGAGACCCAGTTAAGAGATTATCTGATCAAACGTGTGACAGAAGAGGTTCCATTCACCAGAGTCAATGGTTCCAGAACCAACCGTCTGCCAAACAATGTAAACTTTGCATTCCAGTTCATCGAGGGCGAGTCTTTACTGATCAAGTTAGACATGGCCGGTATCTGCGGTTCCAGCGGTTCTGCATGTACCTCCGGATCTTTAGACCCATCTCATGTACTGTTAGCCATCGGACTGCCTCACGAGATTGCACATGGTTCCCTGCGTCTGACCTTAAGCGAAGAGAACACCATGGAAGAAATGGATTATGTAGTAGAGCAGATTAAGGAGATCGTAGCTTATTTAAGAGGCATGTCTCCGCTGTATGAAGACTACCTGAGACGCACAAAAGAAAAATAAATATAGAAAAACAGCCCGCCTGCGACAGCAGGCAGTAGAAGGAGGAATTTTTTCATGTATTCAGAAAAAGTAATGGACCATTTTCAGCATCCAAGAAATGTGGGAGAAATAGAAGACGCCAGCGGCGTAGGGACCATTTTCAGCATCCAAGAAATGTGGGAGAAATAGAAGACGCCAGCGGCGTAGGAACTGTAGGAAATCCAAAATGCGGTGATATCATGCGTATCTATTTAGATATTGATGACAACCAGATTATCCGTGACGTAAAGTTTAAGACCTTCGGCTGCGGTGCTGCTGTTGCAACCAGCAGTATGGCTACTGAATTAGTAAAAGGAAAGACCGTTCAGGAAGCAATGGAAGTTACCAACAAGGCGGTTATGGAAGCATTAGACGGACTTCCGCCGGTAAAGGTACACTGTTCTCTGTTAGCTGAGGAAGCCATTCACGCAGCTTTATGGGATTATGCCCAGAAAAACGGTATTAAGATCGAAGGACTGGAGCAGCCAAAGGATAATATTGGCGAAGAGGAAGAAGAGGAAGACTATTGAGCAGAAAAGTAGTAGTAGGCATGTCAGGAGGAGTTGACTCCTCCGTGGCAGCCTGGCTGTTAAAAGAACAGGGTTACGACGTGATCGGCGTGACCATGCAGATATGGCAGGATGAGGATACCGAGGTTCAGGAAGCTGAGGGGGGCTGTTGCGGCTTAAGTGCTGTAGATGATGCCCGCCGTGTTGCTATGGACATTGGTATCCCTTATTATGTAATGAACTTTAAAGATGAGTTCCGCAGACAGGTCATGGACTATTTTGCGGCAGAATATATGTCAGGACGCACTCCCAACCCGTGTATCGCCTGCAACCGGTACGTAAAATGGGAGTCTTTGCTGCGCCGCAGTCTTTCTATTGGTGCAGATTACATTGCAACCGGTCATTATGCAAGGATCGAGCAGCTTTCAAATGGCAGATATGCCATTAAAAAGTCAGTAACAGCGGCAAAGGACCAGACGTATGCTCTTTATAACCTGACCCAGGAGCAGCTTTCCCATACTCTGATGCCGGTAGGAAATTATCACAAGGATGAGATCCGTGATATGGCAGAAAAACTGGGACTTCCGGTGGCTTCTAAGCCGGACAGCCAGGAGATCTGCTTTATCCCGGACCATGATTATGCATCCTTTATTGAAGAATATACAGGAAAGACTATGAAACCAGGCAATTTCGTAGATCTGGACGGAAATGTACTTGGCCGTCATAAAGGTATTTCCCATTACACCGTAGGACAGAGAAAAGGCTTAAATCTGGCTATGGGATATCCTGTTTTTGTTGTAGCCATCCGTCCGGAGACCAATGAAGTAGTTTTGGGAAATGGACAGGATGTATTTACAGATGTAGTCCGCTGCAATCAGTTAAACTGGATGGCATTGGATGGTATTGGCGAGGAAGAGGTATCGGTAAACGCCAAGATCCGCTACAGCCACAAAGGGGCACCCTGTAAGATCCGCCGTATTGGAGAAGATATGGTGGAATGCCGTTTTGAGGAGCCGGTACGTGCGGCAACTCCGGGACAGGCAGTTGTATTTTACCAGGATGATTATGTAGCAGGCGGGGGAACGATCTTATGAGGAAAAGAAGAGTAAAGGTTTGTGTAAAGGCAGCTTTCGTTCTTCTTGGGGCAGTGCTTTTGACAGGGGGATGTTCCGGGTATCAGTCCAGTGATGAACTGCGAAAAAACGTAGAAAATGTACAGACAGAGAAGGTAAATGACTCTGAAAAGGTCGCAGAAGATGCTTCTGGATCAGAAAAAATACCAGATAACAGTGCAGATGGAGAAAAAGGAGAAGCTTTCGGCGAAAATGCCAGTGAGCCAACGGCCCAGATCATCCAGAGTGAAACAGAGCGCACGGCAGCACCGGCGCCAGAAACAACTGCCGTTGCCAATGTAACTGCAGATGGCCAGGTAACATTAAATTCTTCCTGGAAATATGCAGACTATGCAAAGATCAATTCAGGCGCAGCAGTCCTTTACCGTACCACAGCTTCTGAAAAGAAGAACAAAGTGATCGCAGTAAACGCAGGCCACGGCACAAAAGGAGGAACTTCTGTAAAGACCCAGTGTCACCCGGACGGAACACCAAAGGTAACAGGCGGAACCACAGGCGCAGGTGCTGCTTGTGCAATAGCTGTGTCTACCGGAATGACATTTTCAGACGGAACACCGGAGAGCAAGGTCACACTGGCTATGGCGAACGTATTAAAGGACAAGCTTTTGACAGCCGGTTATGACGTGCTGATGATCCGTGACGGGGAAGATGTACAGCTGGACAATATTGCAAGAAGCGTCATTGCAAATAATGCAGCTGACTGCCACATTGCCATTCACTGGGATTCTACTACCAGCAATAAAGGCGCATTTTACATGAGTGTTCCAGATGTAGCGTCTTATAAGAATATGGAACCGGTAAAATCACATTGGCAGCAGCACAATGCACTGGGAGCAAGCCTGGTAGAAGGTTTAAAGAGCGCCGGAGTAAAGATCTTCTCCGGTGGTTCCATGGCCATGGATCTGACCCAGACTTCTTATTCCACGATACCGTCTGTTGACATTGAACTGGGAGATAAGGCTTCTGATCATTCACAGGCTACATTAAACCAGTTGGGAGATGGACTGGTGGCAGGGGTGAAGGCATATTTCGAACAGTAGAGATACCGAAAAGGTAAATAAACAGGTCTGGTGATTGCGTCCTTTCGGGGAATGTGGTACAATCATATCCAATGAAGCAGATGTCCTCCTGGGAATCTGCCGGGAGAACATAAAGCAATAAAGGAGATTAAACGGGAATGAGTGAGACACCAAATACAATTACAGGCATCAAAAGAGAGCTGCTGATGCGTCTTGGACATGATGCAGATATTTTCGCCCTGATCTCTCTGTGCACAAGAGAGCCATATGTAGTATGTGATGAGGAGACCTTTGATGATGAGGTATTCTTATTCCTGGACGAAGAAGAAGCAAAGAAAGCAGCAGCAAAACTGGCAGAAGAGAAGGTGCCGGTGACTGTTGCAAAGATCAATGGAAAAGATATGCTGGTATTCTTTACAGGACTGTACGCACTGGGCGTAAATGCTCTTGTTGTAACGGATAAAGGTGAGAAGGCTTCCATGCAGGTAAGCGACATTGTAAAGCGTAAATCCCCGGAAGATATGCCTCAGGGAACTGTATGGGTAGAAAACCCGGCATTACATCTGACCGCGGCATACCTGGCTCAGGAAATGCGCCGTCCTACAGCTGCAGCTGATAAGGAAAGAATGGCCGAATTAAATGAAGAGCTGACTGCTGACTTTAAGAAGGGAATCTTTATCTTTGCTCTTCAGAAAGAAGAAAAAGGCATCCCGTTGGTGAAATTAAAAGACGGACAGCTGTATCAGCCTGCATTTACTGATATTTTAGAGTTCCAGAAATTCAATCGTGAAAACAAGATGCGTCCGGTTGTAGTAGAAGCTGCCAAAGTACCAAGTGTACTGGCAAATGAAGCTCAGGGCATTATCTTAAATGTAATGGGTGTAAACCTGCCGTTGACTGTTTCCAGACCAAAGGCACCGGCAGCGCAGATCCAGAGAACCATTCCGGTTCCGGAAGAAGAGATCAACAAAGCGCTTGAAAAATAGGTTTGGCTCTATCGATAGGAACTGATTTATTTGAAAGAAAAAAGGACTGCCGTATATGTTTTGTATGCGGCAGTCCTTTATGACTATAGGAGAATTACTGCTTCAGGAGGTGTTTTATGGGCGGACAGAAGCCGGAAATAAATAAAAATAAGATCAGTGTGGGGCTGTTGGCTCATGTAGATGCGGGAAAGACAACTCTTTCTGAGGCACTTTTATATCTTACCGGCACGATCCGGGAAATGGGCCGGGTGGATGACAGAAACGCCTTTTTAGATACCTATGAATTAGAACGGGAACGGGGGATTACCATTTTTTCAAAACAGGCCGTATTTGACCTGGGAGATAAAACAGTCACTCTTTTAGACACACCGGGACATGTGGATTTTTCCGCGGAAATGGAGCGGACGATCCAGGTGTTAGACGCAGCCATTCTGGTGGTAAGCGGGGCAGACGGCGTCCAGGGACATACGAGGACCGTGTGGAGATTATTAAAACGCCATCATGTGCCGGTATTCCTTTTTATCAACAAAATGGATCAGTCTGGCTGTGATCCTGCAGCTCTTATGAAGGATCTGAAAACCAATTTAGACGAAAATTGTGTGGAGTTTGGCGGCTGGTCCGGAGAAAAAGGGGAATGGGATCCGAAAAAAATGGAGCCTGATGAATTTTACCAGGAACTGGCAGTCTGTGATGAAAAGATCATGGAGTTCTATTTTGAAAATGGTGTTATAGGTACAGAAGAGATCGGACAACTGGTACGGGAACGGAAAGTATTTCCCTGCTATTTTGGTTCAGCGCTGAAATTAAAAGGCGTGGAAAAGCTGATAGAAGGCATTACACTTTATGGAAGGGGTCTGAAAGCAGGAAAGGAAGAAGAACCTTTTGGCGGAAAAGTCTTTAAAATATCCAGAGATAACCAGAGAAACCGCCTGACCCATTTAAAGGTCACTTCCGGTGTACTCCATGTAAAAGACTCCTGGGGAGAGGAAGAGAAAGTAAACCAGATCCGTATTTATTCCGGAGCCAGATTTGAAAGTGTAAAAGAGGCACCTGCAGGCTGTATCTGTGCCGTGACCGGTCCGCTTCATACACATCCGGGACAGGGGATCGGCAGCGAACCGGCTTCGGAGCTGCCTATGTTAGAGCCGGTGCTTACCTACCGCATCCTTTTGCCATTTGACAGTGATGTGCATAAATGTTTACAGCAGTTTAAGCAGTTAGAAGAGGAAGAACCGGAACTTCACGTACTGTGGAACGAAGAACTGGGGGAGATCCAGGTACAGCTTATGGGAGATGTGCAGATCGAGATCTTAAAGCATATGATGGAAGAGCGATATGGTTTGCTGGTGGGCTTTGATACAGGAAATATTGTATACAAAGAGACTATTTTAAATACAGTAGAAGGTGTGGGACATTTTGAGCCGCTGCGCCATTATGCAGAAGTGCATCTGTTGCTGGAACCGGGAGAGCCGGGAAGTGGGCTGCAGTTTGATACTGTATGCAGCGAGGACGTGCTGGACCGGAACTGGCAGAGGCTGATCCTGACGCATTTAGAAGAGAAGATCCACAGAGGTGTGCTTACAGGAGCGGAGATCACAGATATAAAGGTGACTCTGCTCACAGGACGGGCGCATATGAAACATACAGAAGGCGGAGATTTCCGTCAGGCTACTTACCGGGCACTGCGTCAGGGGCTGATGCAGGCAGAAAGTCAGCTGCTGGAGCCGTTTTACGGTTTTACACTGGAACTTCCTGCAGAAAATCTGGGACGGGTCATGGCAGATATGGATCGGATGTTTGGAACTTTTGAGCCTCCGGTGACCACAGAAGACGGTGTTATATTAACAGGAAAAGCACCGGTTGCCTGTCTGCGGGATTACCAGCGTGAGGTTATTGCCTATACAAAGGGCCGGGGGCACTTAAATCTCTGGTTCAAGGATTATGAGCCCTGCCACAATGCAGAAGAGGTGGTAGAGGCAGCAGGATACGATCCAGAGGCAGATCTGGAAAATACAGCGGACTCTGTTTTCTGCTCCCACGGAGCCGGATATCTGGTGCCTTGGTATCAGGTGAAGGAATATATGCATGTGGAAAGTCCCTTAGAGAAGCTGGGACAAAGAGCAAATAGAGAGAATGAGGATGACTGGGGGCAGATGTCAGCTGAAAAAATGGCTGATGATGTGACCGCAGTCGGCAGATCCGTGTCTGGTGCATCAGCTGCTTCATCATCTGGTGGAAAACATAAGAGCGCCCCGGCTCCCGGCACCTCCTGGAGCGATGACAAAGAGCTGGAAGAGATCTTCAACCGCCGCTTTGGCCCTGGAAAATGGCGCAGCAGACCGCATTCCCAGAGCAGCTTTTCTGCTCCAAGGACCAGGAATTATTCTGCAAATAAGCCTTTGAAGGCGAAAGAAACAAAGAAGCCGGAAGAGGAAGAATATCTTCTGGTAGACGGCTACAACATCATCTTTGCCTGGGAAGAGCTGCGGGAGCTTTCCAAAGTCACCATTGACGGAGCCAGACAGAAACTGATGGATATCCTGTGCAATTATCAGGGATATAAGAAATGTACGCTGATCCTGGTATTCGACGCTTACAAAGTGACTGGAAATACAGGGGAAGCCATAAACTATCACAACATCCATGTAGTGTATACAAAAGAGGCGGAAACAGCCGACCAGTACATTGAAAAACTGGCCCATAAGATCGGCCGCCAGTACAATGTGACAGTGGCTACTTCTGACGGACTGGAACAGCTGATCATCTATGGTCAGGGCTGTCATCTGATGTCAGCCAGAGATTTAAAAGAAGAAGTTGCCTGGGCCAATGAGCAGATCCGGGAAGAAAAAGCTAAACTGGAAAAATCTGGGAAAAACTATCTGTTCCATGGTGCAGATGAAGAATTGGCGGCATATTTAGAAGATGTCCGCCTTGGCAGGAGAGAATAAAAATGCTTTACACATATCCACATTATTATAGAAAGTTTCAGTGTATTGCTTCGGAATGTGAAGATACCTGCTGTGCAGGCTGGGAGATCATGATAGATGACAAGGCACTGGAAAAATATAAAAAGGCAAAAGGCCCCATTGGAAACCGGCTGAAAAATTCCATTAACTGGAAAGGAGGCTCTTTTTTGCAGTATCATCACCGTTGTGCCTTTTTAAATGATGAAAATTTATGCGACCTGTATACAGAAATGGGTCCGGACAGCTTATGCCGTACCTGCCGTATGTACCCACGTCATGTAGAGGAATTTGAAGGAAGCAGGGAGTATTCTCTCTGTCTTTCCTGTATGGAGGCAGCGAAGATCATTCTTGGTTGTGAGGAAAAAGTGGATTTCCTTACAAAAGAAGATGAAAAAGAGGAGACCTATGAGGATTTCGACTTCTTTTTACACACCAAGCTTATGGATGCCAGAGATTTGATCTTTAAGATATTACAGGACAGAAGCATGGATATGCGGCTTCGCATGGCAGAGGTACTGGCATTAGCCCACGATCTGCAAAGAAGAGTGAGGGATAAGGTACTTTACCAGACTGATGACTTATTTGAAAAATATAACGGTTCCCGAAGAGATGCCTATTTTAAAGAAAAACTGGTCGGTATTACAGGATACAGCCGCTATGAAATCATAAGAGAGATCATCAATCTTTTAGAGAAAATGGAACCTTTAAACCACCAGTGGCCAAAGTACAAAGATGAATTAAAAATCTGTCTTTTAGATGGGGGAGAAGCAGCTTACGAAGAAATGAGAAAAGCCTTTTTACAAAGCCCGGAGGCAGAAAAAATGAATCTCTGGACAGAACAACTGATGGTGTACTTTGTATACACCTACTTTTGCGGCAGCGTGTACAATGAAAATCCCTATGGAAAAATGAAAGCCGCCATCGTATCCACTATCATGATACAGGATATGATGATGGCACACTGGAAAAAGCATGGTACACTGACCCTAAAAGAGGCCGCAGATGTAGCACATCGTTATTCCAGGGAAATTGAGCATTCCGATGAAAACAAAGGAATGTTGGAAGATACATTGACCCACAAGGGGGAGTTTCGTCTGCGGGCTTTGCTTGCGGCATTGTAAGAAATGGTATATAATGTAATGAGCGCAGGGAAAAACAAGCGGCTGCGAAGCAGACATTTGTTTTTCACAAGCCATTAACGAATGAGTCGTCTGCAACAGCAGACAGTAGAGCGCGACAGCGCGGGACTCATGAGTGAACAAGAGCGCAGGGAAAAACAAGCGGCTGCGAAGCAGACATTTGTTGCCAAGCATATCGAGGAGGCGCCTGTGACGCGTCCGCTGATTTTTCACAAGCCATTAACGAATGAGTCGTCTGCGACAGCAGACAGTAGAGCGCGTGTTTGCGAGTTATTTAGAGATAGAAATTCAAAGGAGAAGATACAAATGAGCGAATGTTCCCATAACTGTGGTACCTGCGGTGAGAGCTGCAGCAGCCGTACCCAGGATAAAAAAAGCTTTCTGGAAACGCTGGCACCGGAAAGTTCTGTAAAAAAAGTAATTGGCGTTGTCAGCGGCAAAGGCGGTGTAGGTAAATCACTTGTTACATCTATGATGGCAGTAAGTATGAGCCGCAGAGGAAAACATGCAGCTATTTTAGATGCCGATATTACCGGCCCTTCCATTCCGATGGCATTTGGTGTTGCCCATGAAAAAGCAGGCGTTTCCACAGACGGAAAACTGATGCTTCCTGCAAGATCCTTAGAAGGCGTAGATATCATGTCTGCCAACCTTCTGTTAGACCATGACACTGATCCGATCATCTGGAGAGGTCCGGTGATCGCAGGCGCTGTAAAACAGTTCTGGACTGAGACACTGTGGAAAGATGTAGATTATATGTTCGTAGATATGCCTCCCGGCACAGGTGATGTTCCGTTAACTGTATTCCAGTCACTTCCTGTAGATGGCATCATTATCGTTACCTCTCCACAGGAACTGGTAGGAATGATTGTAGCCAAGGCAGTAAACATGGCACGGAAGATGAATGTGCCGATCCTTGGTATTGTAGAAAATATGAGTTATCTGGAATGTCCAGACTGCGGAAAGCACATTAACGTATTCGGTGAGAGCCATACAGAGCAGGTTGCAGAAGAATATGGCTTAAAGCTGCTGGCCCAGATCCCAATCGACCCGAAGATCGCCCAAATGGTAGACGGTGGTCAGATCGAGTATATTGAAATGCCGTGGTTTGACGAGGCTGTAAAAGCTGTGGAGAATCTGTAAGCAGAAAGTGGTGACAGGATGAATATCAATCTTAATCCTAACAGTGAATTGAACCAGTCCATTGTCAATGTGCCGGATGTGGTCCAGGTTCCGGATGCATGGGTCAACGAAGCAAGGCAGTTTCGGATGGCGATGATGATGTATGCATGTGCAATTCGTGAAGTAAAGACAAAATTAGAAGTACTGAATGATGAATTGTCCATTAAAAATCAGAGAAACCCCATAGAAATGATCAAATCCCGTGTAAAGAAGCCCATGAGCATTCTGGAAAAGCTCCAGCGACGTGGCTTAGAGGTTTCCGTGGCTTCTATGACAAAAAATCTGGATGATGTGGCAGGAATTCGTATTATCTGTTCCTTTGTAGATGATATTTACGAAGTAGCGGAAATGCTGGTGCGCCAGGATGATGTGAAAGTCATAGCAATTAAGGATTACATTAAAAATCCAAAGAAAAATGGTTACCGCAGCTACCATATGATCATTGAGATTCCGGTATTTTTCTCAGACTGCAAAAAACCCATCCGTGTAGAGGTACAGATTCGTACCATTGCTATGGATTTCTGGGCAAGTCTGGATCATCAGTTAAAGTATAAAAAGTCTTTTGTAGACTTAAACGGCGAGATTAGCAGCGAATTAAAACAGTGCGCTGACGTGATCGCCCAGACCGACAACAAGATGTTAGAAATCCGAAAGAGGATCGAAGCCCAGGGCGTGACCGTATCAAGGGACTGAATGATGCCAGGGTCAAATGGTCTAAAATCCGATATCAGTATTCATAAAAAGACAGAGTTTGCGTAATGTGAAACTCTGTTTTTTTGTACAGGGACATAGCTGGAAGATTTTTAGAGGATACCTGAAGTTTAACGGTCTTAAATCCCTTTTCAGCAAGTTGGGGGAGAATGGCAGACAAAAAGGAAGTGCCAAGGTGTTTATTTCTAAGTTCCGGGAGAACCTCCAGGCTATATAAATAGATGGAATCTCCCTGGGGTGCCAGAAAGCAGGTTACTTCTGGGTCGGTCAGGTCTGTTGACGGAACTGTTGACTGGTCTGTTGCCAGATCTGTGGTCAGATTTTGTGCGGCATTCTGAGTTAAGGGCCTGCGACTGCCCACAGCCCGCCAGGTCGTGCTGCCTTCAGATTCACTCTCCTCTATATTTTCTTCATTTGCCGAAACATTTTCAAAAATCTGGCAGCAGAGTGCATCTGTTGTTTCTTCTGTTATTGTTTTTCCAACTTCCATTAATTTCCGTTCCATCATATATTCATCCCAGACATGTTCTGCCCCGATATGATACAGAACATTTTTCCATAAACCATTGTCATTACCGCAGGAAAAATACACAGTGCCGTTTCCTGGAATCTGGCCTTCTTCACAGGCTTTTGCCAGAATGGAAGAAAAGATCCCTTTTCTGCGAAGATCCGGTTGTATAAAAGGTACACATTCAAAGCTGTCATCATCAGTCTGATACACAGCCATGCAGCCTGACAGAAGGCCATTTTCCTCCATGGAAAACCACCAGCCGTCAGCATCCAGGATATCAGCAGGTGCTGGTGTGATACCCCAGGATCCGGTGTTGTCTGCAGAGCTCGTCGTGCATGCAGACAAAAGCTGTTCTATATGTAACTGGTCTGATGAAGTTAAGGTATCCTTAAAGAAAATGTTCATGAAATAAGTTCCTGACATGGTTTTTATAATGCTTTTATTGTAATCCAATGATTTTCCGGCTGCAACCACTGTTAAAAGTCCAGATTGTATTTTTTGTGTATTTCCGGCATAATCTCTTGAATATGAAAAAACGCAGTGGTAGAATAATCCAGAAAAATTTAGCGGATGCAAAAGAAAAACAAGGTCATCCGTTTCAACATCAGGAGGAAAATAAGATGAAATACGTAAGGCAGATCGGTATTATCCTGGGAATCACTCTGGCTGGAGAATTTTTAAATCAGATCCTTCCGCTTCCGGTTCCGACAGGTGTATACGGTCTTTTTCTTATGCTGGCAGCCCTTATGACTGGCGTGGTGAAACTTGAGAGTGTGGAAGGAACCGGCAATTTTCTGATGGATACTATGTCTATGATGTTCGTACCGGCCACTGTAGGCATTCTGGAATGTGCACAGGAGCTGAAATCCGTTCTTGTCCCATTTCTGATCATTATCGCAGTTTCGACCATCGCAGTGATGGTAGTGACTGGAAAAGTCGCGCAGTTTATGATGGAATCAGCAGAGAAGAAAAAGGAGAAATAGTAAAATGAGTGCATTAAGAGAGATACTGGTTAACTCCCAGTACTGTGGACTTACTTTAAGTATAGGAGCTTATCTGTTTGCCTGTTGGTTGAAACAGAAGACAAAATTTGCTTTTTTAAATCCTATCCTTGTATCTGTTATTGTGATCATTGCCGTTTTACTGGGAGTAGGAATTGACTATGATACATATAATAAAGGAGCGTCTTATTTAAGCTGGCTCCTTACACCGGCAACTGTATGTCTGGCGATTCCGTTGTACAAGCAGCTCCACTTGTTAAAGAAGCATGGAGCGGCAGTGGCCGTGAGCATTACTTCCGGTGTTGTGACCAGTGCAGTGAGTATTTTTCTCATGTGCCGTGTTCTGGGACTGTCCCATACGCATTATGTAACACTCCTTCCAAAGTCTATAACAACTGCCATTGGTATGGGAGTCAGTGAAGAAGCAGGTGGTATCGTAACACTGACTGTTATTAGTATCATTATTACCGGTATACTGGGAAATATGGTTGGTGAGGTGGTACTTAAAATAGCAAAGATCCATCACCCGGTAGCCAAAGGCCTTGCATTTGGTACCAGCGCCCATGCAGTTGGTACAGCCAAAGCACTGGAATTAGGAGAGGTAGAAGGTGCCATGAGCAGCCTTTCGATTGCAGTGGCAGGTCTGCTGACTGTAGTTGCAGTGCCAATCGCATCTAATTTTATATGAGCTTAGGGAAAAACAGGTGGCACATCTGTATCTACAAATAAATGTTCTCACAAAAGCAAGTGCAGGAAAGACTCCGAGAGGACATATACATATAATAAAAAGAGGGAATATCATCTATGAAGAAAAGAAGTGAAGCAGAAATTTCCACCACCTGGAAGTTAGAAGACATGATTTCAGACAATGAGACCTGGGAAAAACAGTTAAAAGAAGCTTTTTGTGAGCTTGAAATATATGACAGATTCAAAGGAACACTGGCAGAGTCAGCGGAAAATTTATATCAGTGTCTGAAATTTGATGACGAATTCAGCTTAAAAGCAGAACGTCTTTATGTATATGGCAGAATGCGTTCCGATGAAGATACAGCAAATGACCTGTATCAGGATATGTTTTCCAGAGCACAGCTTTTAAACATCCGCGCATCAGAACATTCATCTTATATGGTTCCGGAGATCTTATCCATTCCGGAAGAAACGTTAAAAGAATACAGAAACAGCCATCCGGGCCTGAAACATTTTAACCGCCTGTTAGATCAGCTGTTAGAGCGCAAGAGTCATACCCTTTCGAAAGAAATGGAACAGCTTTTAGCTCAGTCTTACGAGGCAACTCAGGGCGGCAGTCAGGTGTTTACCATGTTCAACAATGCAGATGTCCGTTTTCAGGCAGTTCATGATACAGACGGCAATGAGATTCCACTGACGCATGGAAATTACATTGCTTTACTGGAAAATCAGAACAGGGAGATCAGAAAAGAAGCCTTTGAAAATCTGTATCGTGTATACAAGCAGTTTTCCAATACCTTGTCAGCTGCTTTCGGGGCCAATGTGAAACAGGCTGTATTCTACGCAAAAGCCAGAAATTATACCTCCAGCCGGCAGGCAAGCCTTTCCGGCAACGAAGTACCTGAGTCTGTATATGATAACCTGATTGTATCTGTGAGAAAAAATCTCCCGTTACTCCATAAATATGCTTCCTTGAGGAAAAAACTCCTGAATCTGGATGAGCTTCATATGTATGACTTGTATGTACCAATGGTGGCAGAGGCAGACCGTCATTATACCTTTGGAGAAGCCAAAAATATTGTAAAAACAGGCCTTGCACCAATGGGGGAAGAGTACCTGGGACTCCTTCAGGAAGGTTTTGACAATCGCTGGATCGATGTATATGAAAATGAAGGAAAGCGCAGCGGCGCTTATTCCTGGGGAGTTTATGGCTGTCATCCTTATGTATTGTTAAATTTCCACGGAACCTTAAACGACGTATTTACATTGGCTCATGAAATGGGTCATTCTATTCACACATGGTATTCCAACAAGAATCAGTCTTATACCTATAGCGGTTATAAGATTTTTGTGGCAGAGGTTGCCTCCACCTGTAATGAGGCTCTGCTGATCCGTCACTTATTAAAAAACAGCAAGGACAAACAGGAAAAAGCCTACTTATTAAATTATTTCCTGGAAAGTTTCAGGGGAACCTTATTCCGCCAGACCATGTTTGCGGAATTTGAACAGAGAGCCCATGAAATGGCAGCAGCGGGAGAGAGCATGACTTCCCAGAGCCTTTGCGATATCTATAAGAAATTAAACGAAGACTATTTCGGCCCAGATACAGTGATCGACTCTGAAATCCAGTATGAATGGGAGCGTATCCCACATTTTTATACTCCATTTTATGTATATCAGTATGCTACCGGCTTCTCGGCAGCCATTGCTATCAGCAAGAAGATCTTTAACGGGGAACCTGGCATTTTAGAGGGATATAAGAAGTTTTTAAGCGGCGGCTGTTCAGATACACCGATTGAGCTGTTAAAGCTGGCAGGTGTGGACATGTCCCATACAGGACCGGTAGAAGAGGCACTTAAGTTCTTTGAAGAGCTTTTAAATGAGTTTGAAGAGTTAGCGTAACCACAAGTAATGCTATGCAGGGGTGTGGGCAGGCCATAGTGGAGCAGGAATTTGTTCGCCGTTCTAAGTTTTCTTGAAGAAATGCAGTATCTATGTTAGAATTAGGATAATCATTCAGAACCAGCAGTTTTTGTGCAGTTGAAGCCGCAAAAAAGCAGTTTTGGATTAATGGAAATACCTGTAATAAATGTGCAAATTGTACGATAAACCAAGGAGGAACATTATGATTAGTCAGTTAATCGAAAAAATCCAGAAGACAAAGGCTCCAATCTGTGTTGGCTTAGATCCAATGCTTTCCTATGTGCCAGAGCACGTTGTAAAAAAAGCATTTGATGCTTACGGAGAAACATTAGAGGGAGCGGCAGAAGCTATCTGGCAGTATAATAAAGAGATCATTGATAATACGTATGACCTGATTCCGGCTGTAAAGCCACAGATTGCTATGTACGAGCAGTTTGGTATTGAGGGATTAATGGTTGCCACGAAAAAGGTCTGGTAGTCATCGGTGACGCAAAGAGAGGCGATATCGGCTCTACTTCCGCTGCATACGCAACGGGACATCTGGGTAAAGTACAGGTAGGTTCCCAGTTTTACAGTGGTTTTGCTACAGATATGCTGACCGTAAATCCCTACCTTGGAACAGATGGTGTAAAGCCTTTTGTAGATGCATGCAATGCAAATGATAAGGGCATCTTCGTTCTGGTAAAAACATCTAATCCTTCCAGCGGTGAATTCCAGGACAGACTGATTGATGGACGTCCGCTTTACGAATTAGTGGCTGAAAAGGTAGTTGAGTGGGGAAATATGTCTATGGACGGAACTTACAGCAATGTAGGTGCAGTTGTAGGCGCTACC
>CAVFER010000044.1:0-21975 GCA_963621525.1 bacterium
GAATGCGGCAAGCCAGTCATGACGCATGCCTTTTTCTGAAAATGATGCGGCAATCTGAATTCTGAAAAATCACATTCATAGAAACTCTATTTCATCCCAGAGTTCCTCTGTTTGACTGCTCAGAATCTGATACTTCACGAATGAATTTTATCACAGGCAAACTCTTTCGCATTCATGATCAACATCTGCAGACGGTTCTCCAGATTTGCAAAGCTTACATCAGGGTCATAATCCAAAGGAAGAACCTGGATATCAGGGTAACATTCTCTTAATTTCTTTACGGTTCCTCTTCCCACCACATGATTTGGCAGACAGCCAAAGGGCTGCAGGATTACAAACGTGCGACAGCCCTTCTCTGCATGGTGGATAATCTCGCCTGGAATCAGGATGCCTTCTCCTGCGTCGAATGTATGTGGGATAATAGGTTCGCTTTTTTTTGCAAGCTCCGGTAATCTGCTGGCTGGGGTATAAAGTTCATGTTTTTTTGCAATCTTGTCTGCAGCTGTGTGGGCTATTTCAAATACCTGGTTTGCCACATGATACCAAATCTTTTTATCTATCGCCTTTTTCAGATGATAGGTGCGAATCTGCTCATCCCTGCAAAAATAGGTTTTCCGGATCACATCTGTCATCCGGGCTTCTATGATCTCAAACCCATTTTTTTCCAGATATCGTTCAATCTCGTGGTTGGCTCCCGGGTGGAAATTCAGTAAATATTCCCCTACGATCAGAACCTGCGGACGTTTCACCATTCTGTTGTATTTCACTTCCTGCATTCGGGAAATCGCTTTTTCAAAACCGCGGTAAAGTCCGGTCAAACCACGTTTTTCAAGTCCCTGCACAACTAGATCCATAGCTTCTTCAAATGCACAGTCCGTACTTCCTTTCACCAGCTCATAAGGCCGCATTTTCCTCAGCAGTTCCTCTAAAATATCGATCATAGGAAGAGCCACTGCCAGACGGATTGCTGAAAACAGATTCATCTTAAAGCCCGGATGCAAGTTGTGATAGTCTTCATCATCATTGGTCAAAATGGCAACTTCCGAATATCCGGCATCATCTAAGGCTTTTCGCAGCAGCGCCCCATAATGGGTCAGACGACAGTCTCCAATGTATTTTCCCATGCCAATGGCTGTTTTTGATGGATCATACCGGCCGCTTTTTAATGCTGCCAGCGCCTCTCCTATGACGATCTGGGCCGGGAAACAAATGTCATTATGCACATATTTCTTTCCAAGTCGGATCGCTTCCTCTTTTCCGATTTCCATTGGAATCGCACGGATCCCCTGAGTAACAAGGGCCGCCGACATGATCCGACAGAATGCATGGGAAGTGTTTGGTACAAGTACTGTGCGTATTTTCCGGTCTTTTACTGTAAATTTCACTGGATACGGATCCGGAAGCGTGTGGATATTTTCACATTCAAAAACAGCTGCATCCTGATCTGTTCCCCGTTCTGATTTTTCTTTGGTTTTCTGTCCTGTCTCCTGCTCCGGTCCTCGTCTTCTGATATTGATGGTCTCAATAAAAGAACGCACACGGATCCGCAACGGCCCTTGGACTTCACTTTCATCCAGTTTCAGAATCAGAGGGAATTTTCCTGATATTTCTCTCATTAGTCGCTGAATCTCATCGGATAAATAAGCGTCATGTCCACATCCAAAACTGACCAGCTGCACATATTCCAAATTTGAATCTTTCGCAGCCATGATGGCCGATGCCAGCATACGTCCATGAAAGTTATTGACTACATCCAAACGACTGCGGCTTAGATCAATGTTCTCGATCCCCGGCAATGAATCTGCAGTCAGAACCGGAACACCAAATTCTGTCAACATCTTTGGCAGTCCATGATTAATAAGCCCATCGTTCTGATATGGTCTTGAAGCCAGAACTACTGCATACCGGCCTTCTTTGCGTACTTGTTCCAAGACTTTCTTTCCAGCCTCTTTTAACTTTCTGTGAAATTCCTCCATCGCTGCATTTCCGGCAGCAATCGCAGTTTTCACTGTTCCCGGATCCACTTCAAAGCTGTTCTTCATATATTCCGTCAGCTGGCGCACTTTGTCTTCTTCCCGGTTCCAGTAAAATAAAGGAGCATCAAAAGGGATCCCCCACTGTTTCTCTGGTGGATCCGAGTTTTTGATCACAAGAGGATAACCTTTTACTACTGCACACATGGATTCACTGCTTTTCTCGCTGTTTTCAGAGGGCACCTCTGCAATCGATGGCATGAAAATACGATCCACTTTTTTACGTACCAGGTCACGGATATGTCCATGGACCAGTTTTGCCGGAAAGCAGACTGTATCAGATGTAATTGCTCTTAAGCCCTCTTCAAACATCTGGTGGTTTCCGGCTGCTGAGATCTGTACACGAAATCCGAGTTTTTTCCAGAAAGTAGTCCAGAAAGGCATATTTTCCCAGAACATCAAGACGCGTGGAATGCCGATGGTAATATTTTTCTCTTCCCCTTTTTCCTCATCTGACAGATAATCTGTAAGCAACAGCTGTTCCCGCAATTTATAAAGATCTGGCGCCTGATTTTTTTTGACACCTGCTTCTTTCACCAAACTCTGTACATTCTTATCTTTCGGATCCCCCAGTATTTCTCCACGCTCACAGCGGTTATTAGTGATCCACGCATTTCCATTGGAAAATGTGATGACCGCACGCTGGCAGTGATTGGTACAAAATGGACATGGTACATTTGCTTCCTGTTTCCAGGTAAGAGATTCAAGTGCATCAAGGTCTATAAATTTCTGGTTTGTATTTTCTGCTGTTTCTGTATTTTCTGAATTTGTTCCTTTTTTACGCCTTCCTGAATCCTCTTTTGCCAAAAGGGCAGCTCCGATGGCACCCATGATACCAGGATATGGTGCCCGTACCACTGGACGGCCTACATACTGCTCCAGAGCACAAAGTACTGCATTATTTTCAAAGGTGCCGCCCTGGACCACGATCTTTTCTCCTAACGAATCCAGATTGGATACACGGATCACTTTCGTAAATACATTTTCAATAATAGAACGGCAGAGTCCTGCCATAATATCTTCTGGTGATTTGCCATTTCGCTGTTCCGTCACAATATTGCTGGTCATAAATACGGTACAACGGCTTCCAAGTTCTGCGGGATTCTCAGACTCAAATGCCTTTTTGGAAATCTCATCTACAGAAATATGAAGAGTTGCAGCAAAATTTTCCAAAAAAGATCCACAACCGGAAGAACAGGCTTCATTGACCAGAATATTGGTAATAACGCCGTTATCCAGCCAGATTGCCTTCATATCCTGACCGCCAATATCCAGAAGAAAGGTTGCATCCGGCGTGTATTTGGCAGTGGCCCGTGCATGAGCAACGGTTTCTACTACATGGGTCTGCGAGGAAAAGGCTCGTGAAAACAGCATTTCACCATATCCGGTAGTTCCTGCTGCAATGATCTGCAACTTGATCCCCATAGCTTTATATTTTTCCCTCATGGCAATAAGAGCTTCTTTCGCCACTCTCAAAGGATTACCTCGATTTGAAGCATAAAAAGAATCCAAAAGTTCTTCTTTTTCATCCATCAGCACAAACTTTGTCGTAGTACTGCCGGAATCAATTCCCAGATATGCTCGAAGAATCTGGCCTGCTTTCAGATCAGTCTTTTCTATCTGTTTTTTATGATGACGCAGTAAAAATGCATCTTTCTCTTTTTCATTTTGAAAAAATGGTTTGGTCTGCTTGGCATCTTTACTCTTTAATATTTTTTCTCTTTCACGTTTTTTGTACACTTCATTGATCAGCCGGATTAATCCGCTTGCAGTAACCTGTTCCGAATCAGAAAAAAGCTGGTCTGACGCCTCAGCTGCACCCCAGGCAACAAAAAGTTCCGGATGCTCCGGGCACAATATTTCTTCTGGTTTCAGATCCAGACGTTCTGCAAACACCCGGATCAATGTAGGATTAAATGTCAGGGGACCGCCCTCAAACACAACAGGTTTATGAATGGTAAGTCCCTGGGCAAGCCCACCTATTGTCTGCTTTGCAATAGCATGAAAAGAAGAAAGTGCCAGGTCTTCTTTTTTAATTCCCTGATTCAAAAGAGGCTGTATATCTGTTTTCGCATATACACCGCAGCGGCCGGAAATATCGTAAACCGTAGTTCCCTTGGCTGCCAGTGTATCAAACTGTTCAATTGGCGTTTTTAATAATGAAGCGATTTCATCGATAAATGCACCGGTGCCCCCGGCACAGCTTCCATTCATGCGCATATCAGAAACCTTTTGTTTTCCTGTATTCTGATCTTCCTGGAAAAATATAATCTTTGCGTCCTGACCGCCAAGTTCGATGGCGGTACCCACTTTCGGATACCGTTTTTTTAAAATGATGGAATTTGCCACTACTTCCTGTATGTACGATATGTTTAATTCTTCTGCCAGATTTTTAGCACCAGAGCCCGTGATCGCCGCATAAAAGCTGGTACCCGGAAATTTCCCATCAACCAACTTAAGTGCCCGTTCCACACTTTCAAGCTGCATGGAATGATGCCTCGTATAATCCGACATCAGTAATTCTCCGCTTTCATTTTCAATTACTACGATTTTCGTTGTAGTAGAGCCAACATCGATCCCCACTTTGATCATTACTTTTTCATCTGCTTTCGTCTGTCTCATTCTTATCTTCTGCCTTTCATGAAAATAGTAATATATCATAAAAAAAAGCAAAAATGGGGTTCTTTTCATTGATTCTTTACGTTTTTTTAACAGTTTGCAATCTCAATAAGGATCTTAACAATCTGTTTTATATGCATGAATCCCGCGCTTACGCGCTCTACTGACTGCCTGCGCAGGCAATTCGTTCGTTAGACAATTATTACCACGGATCTGCTCATTATGCAAAAAGGACAGCCGGTCTTTCAATCCTGCTGCCCCAAATGAAAGCAATCTGCTTTCGTACATCTTTTGTATATCTTATCTGTTTGCCAGTTCCTCCGTGATCTCTTCCCAGGTAACTCCCTTTTCTGCCATTAATACCATCATATGATAGAGGAAATCGGAGATCTCGTATTTTACTTCCTCCGGATCCGGGTTCTTGGCTGCAATGACGATCTCAGTAGCTTCTTCTCCTACTTTCTTTAAAATTTTATCAATTCCCTTATCAAAGAGATAATTAGTATAAGAACCTTCCTTGGGATGCTTCTTGCGATCTAAGATTACATTGAAAACATCCTCAAATACTTTTAGCGGATTTGTCTCTTTGTATTCCTTTTCTGCCAGTGTGGTGTAGAAACAGGAACGATTTCCAGTGTGACAAGCTGCTCCGATCTGCTTTACCGCTGCAAGGATCGTGTCATTGTCACAGTCGATCTTTAAGGATTTTACATACTGGAAATGTCCGCTGGTCTCTCCCTTTACCCACTGTGCCTGACGGCTGCGGCTGAAATAGGTCATACGGCCGGTAGCCAGTGTATTGTTAAATGCCTCTTCGTTCATGTAGGCTAACATTAGCACTTCATTGGTCTTATAATCCTGAACGATCACAGGAATCAGTCCATCGCTGTTTAACTTAAAATCTTTCCAGTCTACAGAAGATTCAAAGGTATCTACAGAAATTCCCGCTGCTTTTAAGGACTGCTTCATACTCATGGAAGTATCCATAGCATCTTCTGTAAAAGTAAGAACGGCGCCACAAATATTTCCGCAGCTAAAAGCGTTTTTTAGGCTTTCCGCTGTATCTTTGGCATCATTTTTTGCCTGTAAGAAGAATAAATATGGTGCGTCACTGTCACTGATAGAAGCCATTTCCAGTAAAGAAGGAACACTTCCTGCTGTATTAAGAAGCATAACAGATGCACCTGCTGCCTCATAGTCCTTCACATGATCAAGATAATCATCTGTTGGCAGATAAGCATAGATCTTCTCTCTTCCAAAGCGATCGGAAGCCTCTTTGATCATATCTGTGTTTTCTTCTTTGCTCATGTCTAAAAATACAGCGCTGGCACCTGCATAAAGATATTTCTTTACATCTTCCATACGTTTTACTCTACCGCCGACGATAACAGGAGCATCAGCTTCCCTGCACACCTCTTTGATCACTGCAATGGCAGCTTCATGATCTTCATCTGTTATAGACCAGTCATAAATCAGTATTTCGTCTGCTCCGTTATCGCAGCAATGCTTTGTCATCTGAGGTGCGGCCTGACTATAAGTTCTCTTTCCGTCCCAGCTGCTGATACGGCCTTCCTGATAACCAAAGCCTGCGATCAGTTTTTTATTATCCATGTCCACTTACTCCTTGTACGTTCATTTTTCAAAACAACGGACTGCCTCTTCTAAGTCCACACGCTTTTCATAAAGAGCTTTTCCAATGATCGCTCCTGAAATTCCTGCATCATAAAGAGCCTGCAGGTCTTCCATACAGGATACGCCGCCGGATGCGATAATGTCAAGTCCTGTTTCCTCCGTCAGTTTCTTTGTTGCCGGGATATTTGGGCCTGAAAGCATGCCGTCTCTGGAAATATCTGTATAAATAATGTGCTTTACGCCATATTCTTTCATTTTCAGGCAGAGATCTGTGGCGGTAACAGTGCTAACCTGCTCCCAACCCTGGATAGCTACCATGCCGTTTCTGGCATCAATACCTGCTGCAATAGCATCTGCGCCGAATTTCTCCACCATATCTTTTAAAAACTCCGGCTCTTCTACTGCCTTCGTTCCTATGATTACACGCTTTACACCTAAAGCAAGCATATTTTTAATGGCTTCCTCAGAACGGATGCCTCCACCAATCTCTATAGGGATATCGGTAGAAGAAACTATTTTTTTAATAGTCTCTTCATTGACAGAACGTCCTGCCAGTGCCCCATCTAAGTCTACCAGATGTAAAAACGTAGCTCCTTTTTTCTGCCAGCAAGATGCGATCTCTTCTGGATGCTCCGAATATACGGTAATATCTTTAAATGCACCCTGACGCAGGCGGACGCATTTTCCATTTTTCATATCAATTGCCGGATACAGCTGCATGTTTTGTCTCCTTTTTTATTGCTGAATAAATGCTTTTACAGGCTTTTTCTATAGGCTTCCCTTGGTAGATAATACATCTGTAAGCCGTGGATCATAACCGGTTGCTCCATCCAGTGCTTTCGCAAATGCCTTAAAAGCCGCTTCAATAATATGGTGATTGTTGCTTCCGGACATCTGGCGCAGATGAAGGTTCATTTCCCCGCCGTAAGATACTGCATAAAAAAATTCCCGGACCATTTCTGTCTCCAGATCACCTACTTTTTCCCGGTCAAGATTTAAATCATACACCAGATAAGGTCTTCCGCAAAGATCCAGGGCGCAGATGACTAAAGCCTCATCCATAGGAAGGATCTGAGAACCATAACGGCAGATGCCTTTTTTATCTCCTACTGCCTTGCAGATAGCCTGCCCCAGCACGATGCCCGTATCTTCAATCGTATGGTGGGTATCCACTTCCAGATCTCCATCTACGGTAAGATCCAGATCAAAAAAGCCATGGCGGGCAAAGCTGTTTAACATATGGTCAAAAAAACCAATGCCTGTATGAATGTTGGCTTTTCCACTGCCATCCAGGTTTAAGGTCATGTTTATTTTTGTTTCATTGGTATTTCGTGTGATATGCGCAATGCGTTCCATATTTTCTATACTCTCCTTTATGCGGACCTTTTGACCCTGGTATCATTCAAATCTGACTCTTACAGAATTTGCATGTGCAGTCAGGTGTTCTGCCTCTGCAAAGTCTTCAATGTCCTTGTGAGCCTTTTTTAGAGCTTCTCTGGAATAATAGATGATGCTGGATTTCTTAATAAAATCGTCTACGCCTAAAGGTGAGAAGAATTTTGCAGTTCCATTGGTCGGAAGGATGTGGTTTGGCCCTGCAAAATAGTCTCCTAAAGGCTCAGAGCTGTATTCACCGATGAAGATCGCTCCTGCATTGCGGATCTTTGTCATTGCCTCAAACGGATTAGCTGTTACTAACTCCAGGTGCTCCGGTGCAATGTTATTGGCTGTCTCCACTGCCTCATCCATAGTATCCACTACCAGGATATAACCGTAGTTATCTAGGGATTTTTTAATGATCTCATTTCTTGATAATACCTGTAAAAAGCCGTCTACTTCTTTGGATACCTTCTCTGCTAACTCCATACTGGTAGTAACTAAAATAGCACTGGCTAATTCATCATGCTCTGCCTGGCTTAACAGATCAGCTGCCACATATCTTGGATTAGCTGTTTCATCTGCTATTACCAGGATCTCACTCGGTCCTGCGATACTGTCAATGCTTACATGTCCATATACAGCCTTCTTTGCAAGGGCAACGAAGATATTTCCAGGTCCTACGATCTTGCTGACTCTAGGAATCGATTCTGTACCAAAAGCAAGGGCTGCAATGGCCTGTGCGCCGCCTACTTTATAAACTTCGGTGGCACCAGCCAGATGTGCTGCTGTTAATGTAACAGGATTTACCTTGCCGTCTTTTCCGGGAGGTGTAACCATAACAATACGCTTTACACCAGCTACCTCTGCCGGGATGATGTTCATAAGCACAGAAGAAGGATACGCAGCTTTACCGCCTGGTACATATACACCGGCACTCTCCAATGCTGTGATCTTCTGTCCTAAAATGGTGCCGTCCGGCTGGGAATCAAACCAGCTGTTTCTCCTCTGTTTTTCATGGTAACGGCGGATATTTTCCATAGATTTTTTCATTACTTCCAGAAGATGCGGATCAACAGCTTCCATTGCTTCTTTGATCTCTGCTTCTGTTACACGGATGTTGTCTGCGTTGATCTCTGCCTTGTCAAATTTCTTTGTATAGTCAAAAACAGCTACATCCCCTTGTGCTTTTACCCGGTCCACGATCTCCTGCACGGTTTCTGTGTAGGCATCATAGTTATTCGGGTCTCTTTTTAACATATCTGCCAGAATATTTTTCATAGATGTTTCATCTAATTTTACGATTCTCATTTGTCCACCCTCTCTTTTTCCTTTAAAAGTCCCTGAAAATCTTTAATGATCTTTGTGATCCGTTCATTTTCCGTTTTCATGCTTACCTGGTTTACTACCATGCGCGCGGAAAGGTCGCAGACCTCTTCTAAGACTACTAATCCATTCTCTCTTAAGGTAGAACCGGTCTCCACAATATCTACGATCACCTCAGAAAGCCCTACAATCGGTGCCAGCTCAATGGAGCCGTTTAATTTAATGATCTCTACAGTCTGGTATTTCTGATTGTAGAAATAGTCTTTTGCAATGTGCGGATATTTGGTAGCTACACGGATCAGTTCGTGGTGTTTTAAGCGTTCTCTTGCTGACTTCGGTCCGCAGACGCACATCCTGCATTTTCCCATTGCCAGATCTAAAACCTCGTAAAGTCTTCTGCCTTCCTCTAAAATGGTGTCGCGGCCTACAATACCGATGTCTGCCGCGCCATACTCTACATAAGTGGGAACATCATTTGCCTTGGCTAAGAAGAAACGTATGCCCAGGTCTTCATTTGCAAAGATCAGCTTTCTGGAGTTTTTATCCTTCATCTCCTCGCAGGAAATGCCGATCTGTTCAAACATATCCATTGCCTTGGATGCCAGACGGCCCTTGGCTAATGCTATGGTCAGATATCTCATGCTGCTTTATCTCCTTTATATCCAATATGCTTTCTGGATTTTTTATAATATCTCCCTGACTCCGTATGCAGATACAGGAGTTTCATCTACATTTCCTGTTAGCATGTCAAAGGCAGTTACGATATCTCCTGTATCCTTCAGGCAGAGAATGGTACGAAGACCTCTTTTCTTCGCCATCCCCTTATAATCTTCCAGGCTCTTTCCGTCTTCCATGACCATGGACTGCACCGGAGTACCCTCAGAACGGAAGAAACGGCTTAAACGCACAGCACTTTGTCTGGCTGAAGGCTCATACAGGATCACCGTGTTCACCAACTGCACCGGAATGTGAATCTGCTGTCTGGATAAAGCTGCCATCAGCTGGTCTACTACAATGGCAAAACCAACGGCCGGAGTATCCTTTCCAAACTGGACCAACAGTTTATTGTAACGACCGCCGGTGACAATGTAATCACCGGTTCCGTAGGTATATGCCTTGAAAATGATACCGGTGTAATACTGGTAACGGCTTAACATTCCCAGATCATAGGATACATAATCAGCCATGTGGTATTCTTCCAGCAAAGTATGTACCCTCTCCAGCCGCTCAATGGCCGCTAATGCCTTGGGGTTATCTGTTAATGTTTTTGCTTTTTTGATCTGATTGATACCGCCAAACAGATCCGGAAGCTTTAAGAACGCCTCTTTTAAGCTTTTTTCCATGTCCTGGTTCTTTAAAAACTCTTCTACGCCAAAGCGGTTCTTGTTTTCGATCAGGTCATTTAACCGGGCCTGTGCGTCCTCGTCCAGTCCGGACTGCTGTAACAGGCTTCTGTAAAATGCAACCTCACCTAATTCTACCTGAAACTCTTTTAAACCAGCTGCTTTTAAGCAGTCAATAACCATGGCGATCATCTCTGCATCTGCATCTGGTGAATCATCACCGATCAGCTCTGCACCGGACTCAGCCCGCTCTTTTAAATAGCCCTGATAACTGGTATTGTTCTTAAAGGTACGCTCTAAGTAGCACAGGCGCAGAGGCATATCATCGTCCATAAAATATTTTGCCACGCATCTTGCCACTGCGGGGGTCATATCCGGCCGAAGCACCAGCATGTTGTTATCACGGTCAAAAAACTTGAACATTTCCTTGGCGCCTACACTTCCACGATCTTCATTAAAGATATCTGCATATTCAAAACTCGGGGTCTGGATATGCTCATAACCGTACAGATATAATGTATGGAGAATTTTCTCCTGAACTGCCAGCTTCCTGCGGCATTCTCCGTTATAAATGTCCCTGACTCCTTCCGGAGTGTGGATCAGTTTGTTTTTCTTTGTCATGGCACATCTCCCTTATCTTTTCGCCGGTATTTACGGCTGTTGTTTTAATTATCATTTTCCTTCGCTATCACTTTACCATGGTAGAGCGATGATTTGCTAACGTGTTTCATTATAAAGGCTTCATTCTTTCTTGTCAACGGCTTTCTGGATTTTTCTGCTACCGTTCAGCACATGACCAGACTATAACTTTTTCTTATTGTGATCCACCCTGAGACTCCTGCTTATTTTCCCTATGACTTAAGTCTATAGATAGTGGTTCCAGGTAATGGACATATATATCTCTATGAGAACGTATTTTCCAGTTTTTGTCAATTTCATCATAGGTAAAGCTTTTTCTGCCGCCCGCTTCCATCCGGTCCCAGAACTTTTTTACATCCTTAAAGGGCACATAATACATTTCGTCCAAAGCTGTATAATGAACAATGATAAAAGATATCCCCCCTTGCCGTTCAAATTCTTCCATGAATTTAATCTGGTGCGGGTGGATATTTTGGAGAGGAAATGTTTTTACCGCACATTCCTTTGCATCAAAACACACTGGGATTCCCTGCACCGCTCCGATATAGTCTACCGTACTTTTCTGGTCAAAATAAGCCAGTGTAATATGACGGCTGCTTTTATCTATTTCAATGGGAGTAATGGGTGTAGGGATCTTCTGGATCAATGCCAGCTTTTTCTCCCTGTAGCTTTCATTTGTATGATTGATCAGGTCCTCTAAGGTAGACCCTCGAAGCCCCCTTGTTTTCCATGTTCCCATTTTATGCTGTCCTTTCCACAAAACAAATGTCTGCTGCGCAGCCTCTTGTCTTATCTTCACTTACTACCCTTAGTATACCAAATTAAATCTATATTTGCCATTCTTCATTTTTTGCATTATACTATAGAGAAAATATATCACTTAACAAAGATCACACAAAAGCGAGGTATCATATGGAATCATCAAACGTTTATTTTACCGATTTTCACACCGTTGCCTTTGGTGACGGACTTCCAACCAAATTAAAGAAGCTGATCAAAAAAGCCGGTATTGAAAAACTGGATATGGACGGCAAATTTGTTGCTATTAAGATGCATTTCGGAGAGCTGGGAAATATCAGTTATCTGCGTCCTAACTATGCAAAAGCAGTTGCAGATGTAGTAAAAGAACTGGGCGGAAAGCCATTTCTCACTGACTGCAATACCATGTATCCAGGAAGCCGCAAAAACGCTTTGGAGCATCTGGAATGTGCATGGGAAAATGGATTTACTCCATTGACGGTAGGATGTCCTATCCTCATTGGTGACGGTCTGAAAGGTACAGATGATGTAGATGTGCCGGTAGAAGGCGGAGAATATGTTAAAGAAGCAAAGATCGGCCGTGCGATCATGGATGCCGATGTATTTATCAGTCTGACTCATTTTAAAGGCCATGAAATGACCGGTTTTGGCGGAACTATCAAAAATATCGGTATGGGGTGCGGCTCCAGAGCCGGAAAGAAAGACCAGCACAGCAGCGGCAAACCACACATTGAGCAGGATATCTGCAAAGGCTGCCGCAAATGTCAGAAGGAATGTGCCAACGGCGGTCTGATCTTTGATGAAACTGCCAGAAAAATGCATGTAGATCAGGAGCACTGCGTAGGCTGCGGCCGCTGTCTGGGTGCCTGTAACTTCGATGCCATTGCATTTGACAATGACACTGCAAATGAACTGTTAAACTGCCGCATGGCTGAATATACCAAAGCAGTTGTAGATGGCCGTCCAAACTTCCATATTTCCCTGGTAGTAGACGTATCCCCTAACTGCGACTGCCACGGCGAAAACGACGTGCCAATCCTTCCAAATATTGGAATGTTTGCTTCCTTCGACCCACTGGCACTGGATCAGGCCTGCGTAGACGCCTGCCTCAAAGCCACCCCAATGCCAGGAAGCCAGCTTGCAAAGAACATGGCAAAGAAAGACTTCGTAGACCACCATGACCACTTCTGCAACTCTACTCCGGAATCTGAGTGGAGAAGCTGCTTAGAGCATGCAGAAAAGATCGGACTTGGCTCAAGGAAGTATGAATTGATCGTCATGTAATCAGTATCCCTACAGAATCTGCCGCCGGCAGATTTTATCCTCAAATGTACAGGAAAAATCGCTCGGATTTGATCAGTCCGAGCGATTTTTATATGATCTTATAAGATCTTTTATACTTTTTCAATTATTTTTACGCATCTGCTTCACTGGAAAATCTTGCTGCCTGCTCTGCGATCAGTTCTTTATCTTCAAAGTAGTTGATCTTCATAGCACGTTTCATCTCTGCAAGAGTCTGTGCTGCTTTCTTTTCTGCCTTGATGCTTCCTTCTTCCAGAATCTTATATACAGCTGGAATATCCTTTGCGATCTCTTTTCTGCGTTCTCTGATGGGGCGAAGCTCATCCTGAATGACGTTGTTTAAGAACTTCTTCACTTTAACATCTCCAAGGCCGCCTCTCATATAATGAGCCTTTAATTCATCCAGGTTCTTGTAATCTGGCAGATATTTCTCAAAGTGCTCGTCACGGCAGAATGCATCCAGATAGATAAAGACAGGATTTCCTTCTACCTGTCCGGGATCCTGAACACGCAGGTGGTTCGGGTCGGTGAACATGGACATAATCTTCTTCTTAATCTCTTCTTCGGAATCAGACAGATAGATGCAGTTTCCTAAGGACTTGCTCATCTTTGCCTTTCCGTCAATACCCGGCAGACGCAGGCATGCTTTATTATCTGGAAGCAGGATCTCCGGTTCTACCAGATTGCCTCCATATACGGTGTTAAACTTGTGAACAATCTCACGGGTCTGCTCGATCATCGGAGCCTGGTCCTCACCAACCGGAACGGTAGTTGCCTTAAATGCAGTAATATCTGCTGCCTGGCTGATGGGGTAGGTAAAGAAACCAACCGGGATGCTGGTCTCGAAATTACGCATCTGGATCTCAGATTTTACAGTAGGATTACGCTGCAATCTGGATACAGTTACCAGGTCCATATAATAGAAAGTCATCTCGCAAAGTTCTGGTACCTGTGACTGGATAAATAAAGTAGATTTAGCAGGATCCAGACCACATGCCAGATAGTCCAATGCTACCTCGATGATGTTTTGACGTACCTTTTCAGGGTTATCTGCGTTATCTGTAAGTGCCTGCGCATCTGCGATCATAATATAGATTTCATCAAACTGACCGGAATTTTGCAGCTCAACTCGTCTCTTTAAAGAACCCACATAATGTCCTACATGAAGGCGTCCTGTTGGGCGGTCACCGGTTAATATAATCTTTCCCATTGTATTTTATCCTCTCATCATATAGTTATATAAAATTTATCCACGCTCATTCTATTAGCATACCCCAAAGCCACTTTTCTGTCAAGAATCTGCCTCAAGGCCTTCCCCCTTTAACACCTTCTTAAAAGCAGCAGGCAAAGGAGCGATAAACTCTTTCCCAGCCAGATAATCCAAAGGCTGGGCCAGTTTCTGCGGCATCACCAGCTTCCAGGAATGGAGCAGCTGGGAACGGACCTTATATTTCTTCTGGATCTGTTCATTCACTTTTGGATCCCCATACTTAAAATCTCCTAAAATAGGATGTCCAATAGAAGCCAGGTGGGCGCGGATCTGATGGCTGCGTCCAGTGATCAGAGTAACACGCAAAAGTGTGGCTGTATCACTGCTCTTTACAGGCACATATTCTGTCATAATGGGAACGCTGTCTTCCACTTCTAAGGGATAGATCTGCACTGTATTTTTCGCCTCATCCTTTTTTAAGAAACCGGCGATCATCTGGGGCTTATCAATCTTGCCTTTGACAATGCACTGATAATATTTATGGATGCTGCGGTCCTTTAAAACTGCGTTCATGATCTGCAGCCCCTGCAGGGAAGTTCCCGCTACCACCAGACCACTGGTATTGCGATCCAGACGGTTGCAGATCGAAGGCTTAAAAGTGCGCAGCTGGCTTACCGGCAGATGGCCGGAATCAATAAGATAATTTAAAATATGTTCATTTAAGGAAACATCCCCTTCTTTTGCTTTCTGAGAAAGCATACCAGAAGGCTTGTTTACGATGATCACATTTTTATCCTCATATACAATGGATAACTCCTGTTTCTTCTTCCTGCTGCCATTTTCCTCACTTTTTCCGGTTCTTCCTGTATCCCCGGCATTTTCTTTTCCTGATTTTCTTTTTCCTAATGCTTCAAGCTCAGGCAGAGGTGCAGAAAACTTTTCAATAGTCGCATCTGCCATAAACAGACTGATTTCGTCTCCCGCTTCCACACGTTCTGAGCCATCACATTTCTTTCCATTTAAAGTAATGTTTTTCTTGCGCATCATTTTATAAAGAAAGCCTTTTCCCGCCTGGCTTAAATATTTATTTAACAGCTTGTCAAGCCTCTGTCCTGCCTCATTAGAGGTCACTTTCAGTTTCTGCATCTTACCAACGTTCCTTTCCCGGAGCATACTCGATTTTTTCCATGATATCTAATATTAGTCTGTGTGGAAGGACTTTTGCAAGAACCCAAAAAGCTTTCATCAGAACACCATATACAGAAACTTCCCGTCCAACAATACTGTCTCGGATGGCCTTTGCTGCGACTTTCCCCGGATCCGCCATGATCACCTTTTTATACAGTGGAATTTCACCTGTTGTCTGTGCAATATCGAAAAATTCCGTACGCACCGGTCCCGGACAAATAGCAGTTACAAATATCTTTCTGCTCTTTAATTCTCTGTTTAATGCCCGGCTGTAGCTTAATACATAGGCCTTTGAGGCTGCATATACTGCAAAGCCAGGCTGAGGTAAAAAGGCTGCGCTGGAAGCAAACTGCAGGATACGGCTGTTTTCAGGCATAAAAGGAAGGACCATGGTGGTAACAGCTGTCAGAGCGGTACAGTTTACCTGTACCATTCCTGTCTGATCTTTTTCAGGCAGATTGCATACATTGCCGATCTTTCCAAATCCGGCTGCATTTACCAGAAATTTAACCTGTGGTTTTAAACGGACCAGCTCCTCTTTTAAGATTTCTCTGTCTTTTTCTTCACTGAGATCTAGAACGAACTTACGTACGGGGATATTTACTTTTTCTTCCAGTTTTTCAAGGCGGTCTTTTCTTCTTCCCACTGCCCAGATCTCATCCAGTCCTGGAAACTGCTCCCATAATTGAATGGCACATTCCTGACCCATTCCAGAAGAAGCTCCTGTTATAACAGCTATTTTCATTGTCAGTTTCCTTTCTTTTTATGGACGTTTCGGATGCCTTTCTTCTTACCTGCAGGTTTTGCTGCATTCATCCTGCTGCCTGATTTTTTTTCTATGTGAGCACTCTTATCAAAATTCCTTGGCTTAATAAGGCACTTCTTATCAAAACCGATGAGATCCGTCCTTCCGGCGATCTTAAGAGCCTCTGCTACCAGATCATAGTTCTTGGGATTGCGATACTGGATCAGCGCTCTCTGCATGGCTTTTTCATGAGGATTAATAGGCACATATACCTTTTCCATGGTCCGGCAGTCATACCCTGTATAATACATGCAGGTGGAAATGGTAGACGGCGTTGGGTAAAAGTCCTGTACCTGCTCCGGCATGTATCCCAGATCTCTTAAATACTCTGCCAGCTCCACCGCCTCTTTCATAGAAGAGCCCGGGTGGGAAGACATAAGATATGGCACCAGGTACTGGTCTTTTCCCAGCTTCTCGTTCATCTGCTTGTATTCTTTTACAAACTCTCTATAAACACTGTTTTTCGGCTTGCCCATGCGCATCAGTACTTTATCTGCCACATGCTCCGGCGCAACTTTTAGCTGACCGCTTACATGATACTCACAAAGCTCACGCAAAAACTTCTTACCCGGATCCTTTAACAAATAGTCGAAACGGATACCGGAGCGAATAAATACCTTCTTTACCTTAGGGATCGCCCGCAGCTTTCTTAAGAGTGAAATATAATCGCTGTGGTCTGCCCGCAGGTTCTTACATGGCTCTGGAAACAGACACTGCTTATTAGGGCATGCACCTTTGGTCATCTGCTTTTCACAGGCCGGGAACCGGAAATTTGCAGTAGGACCGCCAACATCATGGATATAACCCTTAAAATCCGGTTCTTCGGTAAGAAGTTTTGCCTCTTCTACCAGAGACTCATGACTTCGTGCCTGGATAATTCTTCCCTGGTGGAAGGTCAGTGCGCAGAAGCTACAGCCACCAAAGCAGCCACGATTGCTGATGAGGCTGAACTTGATCTCCCGGATAGCAGGAACTCCACCTGCTGACTCATAAGAAGGATGATAGCTTCTCATATAAGGCAGATCATATACATCATCCATTTCATCCTGTGTCAATGGTTTTGCAGGCGGATTCTGTACCACATAAACCTTACCTTCATATGGCTCTACCAGACGTTTTCCGGAAAATGGGTCTGTATTACTGTACTGTACAAAAAAGCTTTCTGCATATTTTTTCTTATCTTCTAAAAGCTCAGTATAGTCTGGCAGCAGCTTATAATCATAAACGGACTCCAGACTCTTTGTCTTATAAACGGTGCCGTCAATAAAGGTGATATCCTTAATATCCAATCCACTGTCTAAGGCATCTGCCAGCTCCACAATGGAATGTTCTCCCATTCCATAGGAAATAATATCCGCCTGAGCATCCAGCAAGATCGCCCGTTTCATCTTATTAGACCAGTAATCATAATGGGCCAGACGGCGCAGACTTGCCTCAATACCACCTGCTATAACAGGTACATCCTTATAAACAGAGCGGATCAGGTTGCAGTATACCACCACTGCATAGTCCGGTCTCTTTCCCATAACTCCACCTGGAGTATAAGAATCCTCTTTTCTGCGCTTTTTAGATACAGAATAATGGTTCACCATGGAATCCATATTTCCTGCAGACACTAAAAACCCCAGTCTTGGCCGTCCTAAAATCTGGATACTCTTATTATCCTTCCAGTCCGGCTGAGCAATAATGCCAACCTTGTAGCCATGTGCTTCCAGCAGCCTTGAAATAATGGCTGTTCCAAAAGAAGGATGGTCCACATAGGCATCTCCGGAAACATAGACGAAATCGCACTGTTCCCAGCCTCTTTTTTTCATATCCTCTTTATTGATAGGCAAATAATCATATATCATTTATAAAACCTCGTAAAAATCATAGATCAGCCGATCAGCCAGCTGCTCCTTTTCTTCTCTCATTGTCTTTGAAAAGTCATCTTCCACTGCAATGACCTTCATTCCCGCATTTTTTCCTGCCATAATTCCTGCAGGCACATCCTCAAAAACCAGGCAGTTTTCAGGTTTTACTCCCAAACGTCTTGCCACTTCCAGATAAATATCCGGAGCAGGCTTTCCTGCTGCCACCTCACAGGCAGTAGCTACCACCTGGAAATATTGTTCCAGCCCCAAAGACTTTAATACAGCATCTACCATTTCTCTTCCATTGCTGGTGGCAATACCCGCTTTAATGCCTCTTATGGCAATTTCTTCTAAGAACTCCCTTACTCCCGGCTTTACAGGCACTTCCTTCTGGTATTTTTCCAGAGACATTTCCACCCATGCCTGTTTGATTTCCTCAATGGAGTCCGGCAGATTAAATCGTTCTTTAAAATATACGGCTGTCTCAGAAAAACTCATTCCTTCAATAGCCTTTTGTAAATCCGGCGGACAGTCGTAGCCAAATCTATCTAAATATTCAATATCAATGGCTTCCCACATCCACATAGAGTCCACCAGAGTACCGTCCAGGTCAAAGAGCACAGCAGAAACGCCATCCAAAATATGATTTCGATTTTTTTCATTTATCTTACGTTCCAGAGCTTTCAGCTCTTCTTTCCTTAAAGCCCGGTACTCTCCCGGCTTTAAAGAGGGATCCAGCACCAGTGGTCCCATGGTCATACGTTTTAAGTATGCCACTTTGCAGCCTAAAACTTCAAACATACGCTTTACCTGGTGGAATTTTCCTTCGTGAATCCGCAGAGAAACTGCTGTAAGGCCCTCTTTCATGCCTTCCGGCGAATCTAATATAACCAGTTCTGCCGGAAGTGTCTTTACGCCTTCTTCTATGATAAGGCCTTCCTGCATCTGCTTTTTCGCATCCTTTGGAAGTGTTCCCTCTATATAAGCCAGATAGATCTTGTCCACATGTTTTTTCGGAGACAACAGCTCATGGGCCATTGCACCGTCATTAGTGATCAGCAGCAATCCTTCTGTGTCCAGATCCAGACGCCCCACAGGGAACAGATCTTTTCGCAGAGCAGAATCGATCAGGCTTACTACCGTAGGATATTTTCCATCCTCTGTTGCAGATACCGTACCTGCCGGTTTATTTAACATAAAATATTCTGTCTTGGCATAGGAAACCGACTGTCCGTCTAAGAAGACCACATCTTTCCCTGGATCTATTTTTCCATCTGTTGCCTTGATTACAGCTCCATTTACCTGAACCCGTCCTTTTTTTGCCATCTCCTTGATCTGGCTGCGGGTTCCCTTTCCCATTTCCACCAGAAATTTGTCCAGACGCATGCTGGAATTAGAAGTTTTTTTCTTCTTTTCTGCCATTTATCTTACCATTCTTCCATTCTATATACTTACCTGGTACGCTGTTCTGTCGTTTTACTGCCAGCGCCAGCCTGCATAATATTTATTCTTAAGTGTCATTCCACTGCCCTTTGCCCAGCCTAATGGAAAACCTTCTACTGTAACCAGGCACCAGCCTTTTACCGGTTCTTCTCCATTTACAAGGCTTATGGTCTCTCCCTTTAAATAACGGATCACCCTGTCATCCTCTGCCTTCAGAGCAAGACGCACCGGATACTCTTCTTTCTTTAAGGCCATCGCAAATGCCTGATCCGGCTCAAAACGGCCTTTCTTTAACTCACCCAAATGCAGTCCGGTCCGTAAGAACCGTAAGGGAAGTCCAATCTTTAAACTTTCCGGCAGGTAATATACCTGGTCATCACGGATATAAATACGGTCTAAGTTCCAGTTCTTTTTGCAGTTTTTCAGAAACTTCATCAGATTTTCCTGTTTTTCAGCCTCTTTTATCCGCTTTTTCGCCTCTTTGTCATCTGTTCCATTGGAAAAATTACCAGAAAACTTCCAACCCGTTTTCTCGTAGGAACCTGTTTCGCTTCCGTCTTTTTTATGGAACAGTGCCAGAAAATGTCCTTCTCCCTGGATACGATGTGGGAACAGGCGGCCTGTTTCTGTATAACCAAAACCGTCGGAAAGTCCCCTAAAGCGCTCTTTATCAATCGGGGCCAGTTCCATATCCGGGTAATTTTCTAAAATATAAGCCACATTTTCCTCATCTTCCTTCTTTGAGAAAGTACAGGTAGAATAAAGCATCATTCCCCCTGGTTTTAACATGGACACCGCCTGCTCTAAGATCTTCTTCTGGATCGGACTGTAATAATCCGGACCTCTGTCTACCCAGTCTTTTATCATGTCTTCTTCCCTGCGGAACATTCCTTCCCCAGAGCAAGGGGCATCTATTAAGATCTTATCAAAAAACTCCGGCCATACAGCTGCCAGCTTTGCCGGTTCTTCACTTAAAACACAGATATTTTCTGCTCCTGCCAGTTCCAGGTTTTTAAGAAGGGCCCTGGCTCTGGAGTAGCTGATATCATTGGACACCAGCATGCCTTTTCCCTGTAATTTGGCAGCCAGCTCCGTACTTTTTCCTCCCGGTGCTGCACATACGTCAAGAACCTTATCTCCCGGTTCTACAGGAAGCACAGCTGCTGGTGCCATGGCACTTGGCTCCTGAAGATAATAAAGGCCTGCATAATAAAAAGGATGTCTTGCAGGACGTTCTGTATCTGGATAATAAAAGCCTTTTTCTGTCCAGTCTACAGGTGTCAGCTCTAAATGAGACATACTTTTAAATTCCTCTGGCGTGATTTTTAAAGAGTTTATACGCAGTCCCGGCTTCCATGCCTCTTCATAGCTTTTTATATATGCTTCATATTCATCTCCTAAAAGCTGTTCCATTTCTTTTAAAAACGCTTCTGGCAGCTGTTTTACATCTGTCATATCCTGCTCCCTCTAATGTGATTTTTCCATGTCTCTTATTGGATACACGGCACCGGAAGAAAAAATGCCGGACTTTCCATCCGGCATTTTTTCTTCTGGAAAGTTTTTCACAGTTTACTTTCCTGCATATTCTTTCTCGTTTTTTTGCAGTTTTAGGCTTCTTCCTTTTTCTCTTCCTGATGTACGGCCTGTGCCTCTGGTTCCTGCTGTACCAGACCAGGGGACAGTTCCTTACGATTTTTTGTCACAATGTCATAGCTGGACTGCATGGAACTCATAAAAGAATCAAAACGTCCCTTTGCATTTTCCATGGTGTGGTCCATAATGTTCTGCAGGCTGCGCAGCATATCATCGGTATACTGGATGGCGCCCTGACGGATATTGTTGGCGTCATTCACTGCTGCATCTATAATAGCCTGTGCCTGGATATTAGCCTGCTCAACGACCTCATTTGCATGTGCATAAGCACGCTGCATGATCTCGTGGTCATTGACCATCTCTGTAGTCTGGGCATCTGCCTGTGCCACCATGGAATTGGCCTGTTCCGTAGCCTGCTCTACCATGGAATTTGCCTGCTCCGTAGCCTGTGCGATCATAGAATCAGACTGCTTCTTTGCATCTGCTAACATAGAATCAGACTGGGCCTGTGCATCACTTAAAATAGTCTCCTGCTGGCTGATGATCTTCTGATATTTCTTGATCTCATCCGGGATACGCATACGAAGCTCTACTAACAGCTCTTCCATTTCTTCTTTGTTTACAATGATCTTGCTGTTAGATAATGCCTGGAATTTACAACTGTCTATGTATTCTTCAATTTCACTGATCAACTGTTCGATTCTGCTCATTTTATCGTTCTCCTTTGTTTATTACATACTTTCTGCTTTTTTCATCTCATCCAGTTTTTCTCTCACACGCTCTGCAACGATTGGATGCAAAAATTCTTTGATATCGCCGTCGAATTCCGCGATCTCCTTAACAATACTAGAAC
>CAVFER010000045.1:0-21215 GCA_963621525.1 bacterium
GGCATAGGTAAGTATGAACTGTTTTCCTACCCGTTCAAACAGTCTTATCCCCAGAGCTTTTTCCAGATTATTGATATAAATGCTAAGCGCCGGCTGGGAAATAAAAAGTGCCTTCGCCGCTGCCGTGATTGTTCCATATTCCGCCAATGCACAGACATATTCCTGTTCCTTCATATTCATTCTCATGCCTCCCATTTGCAAAAATGTACTCTCCGAATCTTTTTGCACTTGATCTTGCAAGAAAGATAGAGAGAGTACATCAAACTAATCTATCAAGATTATACTGGATTTTCTCCGGGAATAGCAAGAAAAATCATTGACACAATTCTTTTAAATGTTCCGTAAGTTTCGTATTCTCACGATAATCTACCGGGCAGTCAATGATAACAGGCACTTTCTGGGCAAATGCCTTTTCCAGAGTCGGCAGCAGTTCTTCTGCGCTGTTTATCCTGTATCCTATGGCATGCATACTTTCTGCGAATTTTACAAAATCCGGATTGGTAAAGTCTACATAAAAGTTTTCCCCATACCGGTCTTCCTCTTTCCACTTAATCAGCCCGTAACTGCAGTCATTAAAGATCAGTGTTACAAAAGGAGTTCCCGTGCGCAGGGCTGTCTCAAATTCCTGGCAGTTCATCATAAAGCCACCGTCTCCGGTGATCGCCAGTACCTTCTTATCCGGGCTGATCAGTTTTGCTGCCAACGCTCCGGGAACGGCAATTCCCATGGTGGCAAAACCATTGGAAATAATACAGGTATTGGGCTCATAGCAGTTATAGTGTCTTGCTATCCACATTTTATGTGCACCTACGTCCGAAATAACGATATCTTCTTTTCCCATTACTTTACGCACATCATTTAAAATCTTCTGAGGCTTCATAGGAAATTCCATATCTTTTGCATAAGCCTCATGCTCCTTACGCATTTCATCACGAAGTTTAAATGCCCACTCCGGTTCCTCATTTCTATGGCAGCGCATGGCAATATGATTTAAAGAATAGGACAGATCTCCGATGACCTCTACATCCGGCTGATACAGCTTGTTAATATGGCATGGTCTGGCATCAATATGGAGAATGGTATGATTTCCCTTACTATTCCATTTATTAGGTGCGTATTCCACAATATCATATCCTACTGCGATCACCAGATCTGCCTCTTCAATGGCAATATTCTGGTAGTCCTTCTGCGGGATACCAATGGTCCATAAAGAATATGGATTATCACAGGGAATAATACCCTTTGCCATCATGGTATTGATTACCGGAATATGCAGCTTCTCTGCAAATTCTGTCAGTGCTTTAGACGCTTTGTTGCGGATGGCTGAATGTCCTGCAAGGATGACCGGCCTTTTTGCCTGGAAAAGCAGTCCTGCTGCTTCTTCCAGACTTTCCACACTGGCCATTTCCATGTTTGGCTTATGATGTTTCAACGGCTGGCGTCCCACTTCACTTTCTACAGGCATTGCCGCAATATTACAGGGCAGATCGATATGGCAGGCACCTGGTTTTTCACTTTCTGCGTATTTAAAGGCAATGCGGACTACTTCATTTACAGTATCCGGATTTACCACCTGTTTGCTGCGCTTGGTAATTGGTGTAAACATGGTCACCAGATCCAGGTACTGGTGGGAAGTCAGGTGCATACGCTCGGTTCCTACCTGACCGGTAATGGCGATCAGCGGTGCTCCATCTGTGTTGGCATCTGCCACGCCTGTTACCAGGTTGGTAGCACCCGGTCCTAAGGTGGCCAGGCACACACCCGCTTTGCCTTTTAATTTGCCGTATACATCTGCCATAAAAGCTGCACCCTGTTCATGACGGACTGTGATAAATTGGATCTTGGAGTCCTTTAACGCTCTCATTACTTCCAGATTTTCTTCCCCCGGAATTCCAAAAACATATTCTACTCCTTCATTTTCCAGACATCTTACTAACACCTGAGCTGCATTTATCGTTTCGTTTTCCTGTTTTGTATTGTTCATTATCCCTTTCCTCCTGAATTTGTAAACTCTGCCCCATAAGAGCAAAAAAGCCCCTGAAAGTTTTCCCTTCAAAGGCTTCTTTGCCATTTCTTGTTTTTTACGAGTTCTTTTTATGAAACGGATTATAGCATTTCAAAATTTCTTTTTCCAACACAAAAAGCATTGTTGCCTCTACAATCTTTTCCAGATATAAAATCGTTACAGTTCAGTCATGACATCGTCTTATTTCCATTTTTATGAAAACAAGGCAAAATTGTGGCAGCCCTTTACCACTTTTTTCTGAAATGTTATGATGTAGTTAAGTTATCTGCCAGTTACTCTGTACATGGGTAGGCACTTCCTGATAACTGAAAGGATGAACTTTATGGCACAGACTATTTATCTTGCTGATGATGAAAAAAATATAAGAAACCTCATTTCTGCATTTCTTACCCAAGAAGGCTTTCTTGTCCAGACTTTTGCTGACGGTGACAGCCTGCTTTCTGCCTGTGAAACAACCTTACCTGACCTGGTGATATTGGATATCATGATGCCGGGAACAGACGGTCTCACGATCTGCTCAAGACTGCGTCAAAACAACAGTCAACTTCCCATTATCATCGTTTCTGCCAAGGACAGTCCCTATGACCGGGTTACGGGTCTTACCCTTGGCAGTGATGATTATATGGTAAAACCATTTCTCCCGCTAGAACTGGTGGCTCGGATAAAGGCACTTTTAAGGCGAACCGTAACAAAAAATCAGGAAACCGGCGAAAATGCACCAGAGCAGGAGCTTTCCTTTGGGTCCTTAGTTTTATCACCGGCCTTTCGCTGCGCATCTGTTTCCGATGTTCCACTTTCTCTTACGCCTGCTGAGTTTGATTTTTTATGCTATATGGTACAGCATAAAGACAGAGCTGTCAGCCGGGAGGAATTATTAAAAGCACTATGGAAGGTAAACTGGGAAACAGATACCAGAGCCACCGACGACCTGATCAAACGGCTCAGGCGGAAACTGCGCAGCCTTAACAGCCCTATCCAGATAGAAACTGTCTGGGGATTTGGCTTTAAACTTGTGGATGAAACTGCAAATAACTCTGAAGCCGGGGAGAACTGACCTATGAAAACACATTCTATACGTAAAAGCATCCTGTTTCCCGTCTTTCTCAGCCTTTTTCTTCTTCCTGTTCTGTCCTGTATGATCTTTCAGCAGGCAACGAAACAATATACCTATAAAGAAGCAACAGAAACGCTTGCACAGCTGCGCGAAGATATCCTTCCTCTGATCCAGGAAACCTTTGATCACAAAAATCATGTTTCCATGGATGAAACCAGGCCATTTTTCCGCAAAACTTCAGCCGCATTAAAGGAAAACGGGCTCAATGCCCAGATCCTTATGTATACAGCAGATATGAGACTGGTCTATCCCCACAGTTCAGAAGAAAAAGCATCCGTTTCCTCTGTCGCAACTGCCTGTATCCCGTACTTTTCCCGATTGACCGATGATGATCAGGCTCTTAATTCCTTGCAGCTTGACTTAAAAGACACCGGTTCTTACCTTATGGACATCTACTGTATCCCCGGACAGCTGCCTCAGGTCCGTTATCTGGTCATTTACGCGCCTACCAGCCAGATGGATCAGTGGATCATGCATACTTCCAAAATTGTCCTGGCCGTTTCCTTTTGCCTTACTGCTATTATCTGCAGTATCCTTTATTTTATAGTCTGGCACATAACAGATGCACTAAAGAAACTTTCTGCTGAAACAGAGCGGATCGGAAAAGGCGATTTTGCTCCCATTTCCAGATCATTTCATTTTTCCGAATTAGAAAACCTGCACCTTGCCATTGATCAGATGTCCGGACAGTTAAAAAACTCGGAAGAAATGCAGCAGCATTTCTTTCAGAATGTTTCTCATGACCTTCGCACTCCTCTTATGTCCATCAGCGGATATGCACAGGGAATTGAACAGGGGGTCTTTTCCGATCCCGTTCCTGCCGCTAAAACCATTCTGGAAGAAAGCACCCGGCTGACAAAACTGGTAAACAGCCTTTTAACTCTTTCACGCCTGGAAAATACCTTTTCTGACTGCAAAATGGAACAAATTTCCATTTACGATATAGCAGCTGATTGTCTGGACCGGATCGGTATGCTTGCCCGTGAAAAGCAGATCCGCCTTATAGCAGAGGAACCGAAACAGGAACTGACCGTTCTTGGGAATGGGGAACTTCTGTCAAAAATCCTGGATAACCTTTTCTCAAATGCCCTGCGCTATGCAAAAACCTGTATCTATATCGGGTTTTCCACTGATAATGCGTATCTCTCTCTGACTGTTAAAGATGACGGCCCCGGTATTTCCCCGGAAGATCTTCCTTATATTTTTGACCGCTGCTACAAAGGAAAAGGCGGCAATTTCGGCATTGGTCTGACCATTGCTAAAACTGCCGCCCATTCCATGAACGGTACTCTTACTGCAAAAAATGCTCCTGAAGGCGGTGCGATCTTTACACTGACCTTAAAAGCATCTACCCTTTGATCTCCATAGCAAAATCCCCCGGATCTCTATCATTCCAGGGGATTTTTGCTATTTTATTACTTCTTATTCTTCTTTTTCTTCCGGAATCACTTCAATTCCCAGATCCTCTAGCTGCTTAGGATCTACCTGAGCAGGTGCCTTTGTCATCAGACAGGAGGCATCTTTTACCTTCGGGAATGCAATTACATCGCGGATGCTGTCTGCGCCAACCATCAGCATAATCATACGGTCAAAACCATATGCCAGACCTGCGTGAGGCGGTACTCCGTACTTAAATGCTTTTAACAGGAAGCCAAACTGATCATTTGCTCTTTCTGGTGTAAAGCCAAGTACTTCAAACATCTTAGACTGGATATCTGCCTGGTGGATACGCACAGAACCGCCGCCCATTTCTACACCGTTTAATACGATATCGTAAGCCTTTGCACGTACTCTTCCCGGATCGGAGTCAATGTACGGAAGGTCTTCATCCATAGGCATGGTAAATGGATGATGCATTGCTACGAAACGTCCTTCTTCTTCGGAGTACTCTAATAACGGGAACTCTGTTACCCAGAGGAACTTAAAGTCATCTTTCTTTAACAGGTCTAACTGTCTTGCCAGTTCCAGACGCAGGTTGCCAAGTACGTCAAATACTACTTTATCCTTATCTGCTGCAAAGAGTAATAAGTCACCCGCTTTACCATCCATAGCGGCAACTAAAACTGCCATTTCCTCATCCTTCATAAATTTAGCGAAGGAAGACTTATAGGTACCGTCTTCATTAATAGCAATATAAGCAAGGCCCTTTGCTCCAAAGCCCTTTGCGTACTCTACTAAGGCATCGATCTTCTTTCTTGGCATATGTCCCTGTCCTTCTGCATTGATACCACGGACAGAGCCACCATTCTCTAAAGCGCCCTTAAATACAACGAATTCACAGTCTTTAACAACTTCAGAAACGTTCTTTAATTCCATTCCGAAACGAAGATCCGGTTTATCAGAACCGAAACGATCCATAGCTTCTCTCCAGGTCATACGCTGGATCGGCAGCTGCAGATCATAGTTGCAGATCTCCTTGAACAGTTTCTTTAACAGACGCTCATTTACGTCTAAAACGTCATCTACATCTACAAAAGAAAGCTCCATATCAATCTGGGTAAACTCAGGCTGACGGTCTGCACGAAGGTCCTCATCACGGTAGCAGCGTGCTAACTGGAAGTAACGGTCATAACCGGAAACCATGAGTAACTGCTTAAACAGCTGTGGAGACTGTGGCAGTGCGTAGAAGGAACCCGGGTGTACACGGCTTGGTACCAGGTAGTCTCTTGCGCCTTCCGGTGTACTCTTAATAAGAGTTGGAGTTTCTATCTCTAAAAATCCTTCTTCTGCTAAGAATGCACGGGTCAGAGTAGCAACGCGGCTGCGCAGCATCAGGTTTCTCTGGATGTCAGGACGGCGAAGATCCAGGAAACGGTATTCCAGACGCAGATCTTCTTTTGTCTTGCTCTTTTCTTCAATTGGGAAAGGAGGAGTCTCAGACTCGGCCAGGATACGTAAGGACTCTGCTCTTACTTCGATGGCACCTGTAGCCAGATTTTCGTTTACAGCGCCGGAACGTGCTTCTACACGGCCTTCTACTGCAATAACGAACTCACTTCTTAATTTCTCTGCTTTCTCAAAGTTTTCAGTCCCGCAGTCATTTTCCTCGAAAATGATCTGAAGAATGCCAGAACGGTCTCTTAAGTCAACGAAAATGATTCCGCCTTTGTTTCTGCTCTTCTGAACCCAGCCCATGACGGTTACTTTCTCGCCGATCTGAGCAGAAGTTACTTCTGTACATCTGTGGGACCGCTTCAGTCCTACCATTGATTCTGCCATGATTTCTCTCCTTCTATAACTACTACTTCATAAAACTTTTATTTAATAAGTATGATTAATGTTTCAGACTTTCTTTATAAAATTCCTTAAACTCCTGATAACCTTCTTTTCCAAGCTGTTCCTTCTGGAACTTCTTGTTCTTGTTCATCTGGGCTACCAGTACGCGGACGCCTTTCTTTCTCTCTTCCATTGCTTCACGAATCACAGCAGCTAAAGAAGCGGAGTCGATTCCCTTTTCAAAGAGGAATGCCTTCTTTTCACCAGCACCCGGAACTGTAAATCCATTGTCTAAGAGAATGGTAACGATACGCTCAAAACCAATAGAGAAGCCACATGCAGGTGTCTCCATACCGGTGAACTTGCCGATCATCTTGTCATATCTTCCGCCGCCTGCTACAGAACCGCCGAAACCTTCCATGGAAACCTCGAAAATAGTTCCTGTATAGTAGGACATGCCGCGTACCAGAGTCGGATCAAATTCCAGACCGAAATCAGCCTCTGCTACCTCTTTTACAGTCTCCATAATGTGTACCAGTCCCTGGCATACAGCTGGGTCCATAACGTCTTTTAAGGTCTCGCCCAACTTCTTAACACCATCTGCATCTCTGGTAACAGTGCGAAGGATTTCCATATAACGGCTTACGCTTTCAGGAGCGTTTCCATTTTCCAGAAGCTCTTTCTCAACGCCCTCAAAACCGATCTTGTCCATCTTATCCAGAGTGATCAGAACGCTGTCCATAGACTCTTCTGCAAAACCACAGTAACGGGCCATGCCAAAAAGGATGCCTCTGTCATTGATCCTTACAGTAAATGCATTGTCCGGGCAGATCTTACTTAATGCAGTGGTAGTAGCTAAGATCAGCTCGATCTCTGCCAGACTGGTAGAATCGCCTAAAATATCAATATCGCACTGGGTAAACTGACGGAAACGGCCCTTCTGAGGACGGTCTGCTCTCCATACGCTTCCCATCTGTAATGCCTTAAAAGGACTTGGAAGGTTTGCTGCGTTATTTGCATAATAACGGGACAGAGGCAGTGTCAGGTCATAACGGAGACCACTGTCTGCCAGGTCATTTTCTTCCTTTGCAGTCTCTAAATTCAGCTTGTCGCCTCTTTTTAAAATCTTAAAGATCAGTTTCTCATTGTCACCGCCCTGCTTGCTGGTCAGGTTTTCAATATGCTCCACGCAAGGAGTCTCGATCTGGGAAAAGCCAAAGCCCTTGTAGGTCTCGCGAATCTGGTTCATAACATATTCGCGGATCTGCATCTCTGCAGGAGTGATATCTTTCATGCCGGTAACCGGCTTCTTTGTTAATGCCATATTTTTCTCCCTGTTTCTATCTGTTCTCTATCTGCACTATTCCTTTTTTATTGTAATGAACTTTCCCGATTTTGCAAGTATTTTAAAGAAGGATTTTCTCCTTCCGCCCGATCATCTCATCAATGCGGCTGATATACTGCTCTACTTCCTTCACATTTTCACAGCGTTCCCTTCTGTTTTCAGACGGGAATACCACTTTTGTAGTGGTTCCGGCGCCGCAGGCGGCAATGGTCTGCATCTCTTCCATGATCAAAATGTTGTAGATACATGCCTTTCCAGGAAGGGAATAGCCTACATTTTCAAAGTTGCCCGCCATGTTTTTCTGACGGTAAAGATAATATGGCTCCATGCCCATTCTGCGGGCACAGGCTTCGCTTAAGGTGATCATTTCCGGAGTATTATTGATCTTCAGATCCGCATAGTCTTCTTTGAACATATTCAGTCTTGCAGCACGTTTAATAGCCAGGGAATGAACCGTCAGCGAATCCGGCTTTAATGCTTCGATCTCTTCTAATGTATGCTTTACATCATCCAGATCTTCTCCCGGAAGTCCCATGATCAGGTCCATGTTGATATTGTCAAAGCCAAGCTCTCTTGCAATATGGAACTTTTCTTTTACATTTTCTACTGTATGACGACGGCCGATGAGCTCTAAGGTCTTCTGGTTCATGGTCTGCGGATTGATAGAAATACGACTGATACCATGGGAAGCCAGCACTTTTAATTTTTCTTCGGTAATACTGTCCGGGCGACCTGCTTCTACTGTAAATTCCAGGGCATTCTTTGTATCAAACAACTGCTCTAATTTACATAAAATAGCGTCAATGTCCTCTGCCGGCAAAGAAGTAGGTGTACCACCGCCAAAATAAATGGTATCAAGAGGTCTTCCCTTCATCCTTGCAGCTGTGTATTCCAACTCTTTAAATAAAGCTTCCAGGTACAGTCTCGTGCGACCTTTCCATTTGCTGATAGGATAGGATGTGAAAGAACAGTACAGACAGGTAGTAGGGCAGAATGGGATACCCACATATAAACTGTATCCTCTATCGTAGTCTAAGGGCTCTAACAGACGTTTTTCTCTGGCTGCGATCTCAATGCTTAAGTCGATCTTTTCATCGCTGGTCATGTAGGTTTCCTTCATGAACCGGCGGATGTCTTCTTCCTTCCAGCCTTCTTCCAGACGGCTTAGGGCAATCTTGGTTGGGCGGATGCCGGTAAGGGAACCCCATGGAAGTTCATGACCGGTGCGTTTTACAAGCATCTGGTAGAATAATTTTTTGATCACATTTTTAGTCGCAGAATGGTCTGCAAGGTCTGCTTTTCCCCAGGAAAGAGAAGCAAGTTTCCATTCGTCCAGTCCTTCTGGGGCGGGCAGGTTTGAGATTGTTTCCTTTTTACAGTCTTCTGTACTGTTTTTTTCTGCCTCACCGGCTGCATCAGAATCTATGCAAATGCCTTCATCTGCATTTTCCCGTTTTTCCCAGATTCCGATAACGGCTTCTCCATCTTTCAATCTGGTCTGTACATAAAAATCAACGCCCTCTTTTACCTCATGGGCATAAGTCTCACCCGGATAAAAAGACATCAGAAGTTCTCTGATGTCCTGTTCAAAGGCATTATCCTGTATTAATAATCCGATCATTTTCTTCCTGCTTTCTATCTATCGTACCATCACGATATTTATCTGTAGTACGGAATAGGATTGTGCTCTTTTTCATATCCAATGGTAGTTGGATCTCCATGTCCCGGATAGACCATGGTATCTTCCGGAAGCACAAATAATTTATTCAAAAGAGAATCTGCTATCTCATTGCTGCTTCCTGTTGCCAGATCTGTACGACCGTAAGACTCATAAAACAGCGTATCACCGGAAAGAAGTACCTCTTCCTCCGGAATATAGTAGCTTACAGAGCCTGCTGTATGTCCGGGAGTTGCGATCACCTTCCATTTATATCCTAAAAGTTCTAATTCATCCCCGTCATGAACCAGCACATCTGCATGAAAACTGGTCTGTTTTCCGGGAAGATGACAAGACAAATTTAAAGAAGTATCTGCCAGCATAGTATCTTCTGTTTCAGAAGCATATACAGGAATGTGGAACGCTCTCTTTACTTCCGGCACGCCAATGATATGGTCAAAATGTCCATGTGTCAAAAGCAATGCAGTTGGTGTTACCCCCAGTTCACTGCATTTATTTAAAATATAAGCACCATTATCTGCCGGATCTACTACTACCCCTTCTTTGGTAGCGTCATTGTAGACCAGATAGCAGTTTGTGCTCACCATTCCAAGTACCATGGTCTTTATCCTGAAATTACTCATATTTCTCCTTCTATTTAAAGAAACTGCCTGCCGCCGCAGACCGTTTCAGGCACAACTCTATCAGCCTGTGGTCCTCTGGATATCCAGAACGCCGTCGATCTGACGAATCTTATCTGTAATACGGTTCAGCTCTTCTGTTCCATGGATATCAAAAGTCATAATAATGGTTGCACGGCCCTGTTTACTGGTACGCACATTCATAGAAGTGATATCGATCTGTTTCTCAGTAAATACCTTGGAAATATCTGCAAAAAGACCGATACGGTTATTTGCAAAAATCTGGATCTCGGTAGAATACTGCTCCGTGCTGGTGGCATTTTCCGCTGCCTGCCATTCTGCATCGATCAGTCTTGCTCTTTCGTCTTCCGGAAGATTGATCACATTGATACAGTCCGTACGATGAATAGAAACGCCCCTTCCTCTGGTAACAAAGCCAACGATCTCATCTCCCGGTACCGGGTTGCAGCAGCGTGAAAAACGTACTGCCAGATCATGAAGTCCCTTGACTACAATGCCGCTCTTATTCTTACGTACAGTCGCTTCTCCGCTTCTGCCGTCAGTATCAGCAATGCCATCTAACACTTCTGCATCTGTGATCTCGCGTTTTAACTTCTTTTCCCGCTCTTCCATCATCTTATTGATGACCTGACCCTCTTTTAAGCCGCCATGTCCAATCGATGCCAGAACAGAATCCCAGTCTTTAAAGGCGTAGCGTTTCATTACCTTTTCCATAAATTCCGGTTTGGAAAGATCTGCCAGATTAATCCCCTTCGCCTTGCAATAACGTTCAATCGCGTCACGGCCGCGAACGATATTATCCTCTTTCATCTGGGTCTTGAACCACTGATTGATCTTATTTTTCGCCTGTGTGCTGCGCACCAGCTTCAGCCAGTCGCGGCTTGGCCCCTTGGAATTCTGGGAAGTAATGACCTCAATACGGTCGCCATTCTGAATCTGATATTCAATCGGGACCAGTTTTCCGTTGACTCTGGCACCTACCATCTTGTTTCCTACCGCACTGTGAATGGAATAGGCAAAGTCAATGGGGGTAGAACCGCTTGGAAGTGTTTTTACATCACCGGAAGGGGTGAAACAATAAACACTGTCTGAAAACAGGTCCAGATCTCCCTTTACCATGCTCAAAAATTCTTTGGAGTCATCTGTGTCACGCTGCCATTCCAGGATCTGCCGCAGCCAGCTTAATTTCTCTTCTTCTTTTCCTGCAGCAATCTGTCCGCTTCCGCTCTCTTTGTATTTCCAGTGAGCTGCGATACCATATTCAGCGGTACGATGCATCTCGTAGGTGCGGATCTGGATCTCAAACGGCTGTCCGGTACTGCCGATCAATGTGGTATGCAAAGACTGATACATATTCTGCTTCGGCATGGCGATATAGTCCTTAAAGCGACCCGGTATCGGCTTGTACATCTCATGGATCACACCAAGCGCCGCATAACAATCCTTCACCGTATCTACCATGATACGCACTGCAAACAGGTCATAAATCTGATCCAGCGTCTTGTTCTGCTTTAGCATCTTCTTATAAATACTGAAGAAATGTTTGACTCTTCCGCCGACTGTTGCCTCGATACCGGCATCCTTCATATGTTCCTTGACTTCATCTACAATCGACTGAACGAAGGCTTCTCTGGCATCTTTTCGCAGATCCACTTTTTCTACCAGATCATAATACACTTCCGGCTTCAAAAAACGCAGTGACAGATCGTCTAATTCGATCTTGATCTTGGAAATACCCAGACGGTCCGCAATCGGAGCATAGATTTCCATAGTCTCCCTTGCTTTTTCTTTCTGCTTTTCCGGCTTCCAATACTGACCGGTACGCATATTGTGAAGACGGTCTGCCAGTTTTACTATGATAACACGGATATCCTTTGCCATGGCAAGAAACATCTTGCGCAGGTTTTCTGCCTGAATCTCTACCTTATCTTTATCCCAGTTTAACTGGGTCAGCTTGGTAACACCATCTACCAGGAAAGAAACCTCCGGGCCAAACTCTTTTGTCAGCTCATCCAGTGTCATGACCGTATCTTCTACTACGTCATGAAGCAGACCTGCCGCAATGGTTTCCTTGTCCATCTCCAGATCAGCCAGAATAATGGCCACACAAAGCGGATGGATAATATAAGGCTCTCCGGATTTTCTTTTCTGCTCCTTATGAGCTTGTGCGGCTACTTTATATGCCTTTTCGATCATAGAAATATCATCGGAAGGATGGTATTTACGGATCGTTTTTACCAAATCCTGATACAGCACTTCCGGACTGGTAAAGTCTGCCGGAGCTTCAAGCTCTATATCCAATTTTTCTTTTGTTCCTTCTTTACCCATATATGTGGCCACCTTTTTACAAATAATTAGTTATCATTATAATTTTTTTCATGAAAAAAAGCAAGGTCTGGCATTCCTATTACTTTCTTATGAATTTCCATTACTTTCCATCATAAATAATGGCAGAGTCTACATCATAACCCTTTAAAAGTTCTCTGCCCTTAAGACCTGCCAATTCTATTACAAAACAGATCTTTACCACTTTACCGCCCAGTTCTTCGATCAGCTTGATGATTGCTTCTGTGGTACCGCCGGTAGCGATCAGATCATCGATGATAACAACCTTCTGTCCCGGTATAATAGAATCCTTGTGCATCTCGATCTCTGCTGTTCCGTATTCCAGATCATATTTTGCAGAAATAGTTTCACATGGCAGTTTTCCCTTTTTACGCACCGGAACAAAGCTCTTATGCTCTGCATAAGCAACCGGCACTCCGAAGATAAAACCTCTGGATTCCGGTCCTACTACTACGTCATAGTCCACATCCTTTAACATATCGCAGATACTGTCTACTGCCAGGTGCAGCCCATCTGCATCCTGAAGAATACTGGTCACATCCCGGAAAATGATGCCCGGCTTCGGAAAATCAGGTATACTCCTTACATACTCTTCCAGCTTTTTCATATTTATATCCTCGTTTCTTTAAAATTTACTATGAAAGTGTTGCCAAGCGGCTATGGTGACTGCGTGCTTGCACGCAAGGAACCATAGACATTTGGCAACCAAGCCGGTATGAGCAAGCAGGGCGACAGCCCGGATTACGAATACTGGCGGCAGTTGTGGGAGTGCCAGCGGCACGTAACAACTGACTTTCATCTATGGTACGCAATCACTATCATTATACTTGCTATGGCGGACACTGTAAACCCCGGGCAGTACACGCCCTCAAATCTTTATTCCCATCTCCTCTAAAATATGATAACATGATACTAACACATTTATACATTACGGAGTTTAACATATGACTGGCTTAGGTACACTTGTAAATATGGCTGCTATCCTTATAGGAAGCGGCATCGGACTTTTATTAAAAAACGGCATCCCGAAGCGATTGCAGACCACCATTTCCGGCGCTGTTGGCCTTTGTGTGGTCTTTGTAGGCATTACAGGCGCCATCAAAGGGCTGATGAGCATATCAGGAACTACTTTCGAGACCAAAGATACCTTAGTAGTGGTCATCTGCATGGCCGTCGGCGCTGCCATCGGAGAAAGTCTGGATCTGGAACAGAAAATGGAAAATCTGGGAAACTGGGTCAAGTCCAAACTTCCAAAAGGCACCTCTACTTCCAATTTTACAGAAGCCTTTGTCAGCACATCCCTTGTTTTTTGTGTCGGTGCCATGGCAATCGTAGGTTCTATTGAAGATGGCTTAAACCATGACTGCACCATGCTCTTTACAAAAGCCGTAATGGACGGTGTACTCTCCATTGTTTTCGCCGCATCCATGGGTATCGGTGTAGCATTTTCCATGTTTCCTATTGGGATTTATCAGGGCGGGATTACTCTTCTTGCAGGTCTGGTAAAGCCGTATCTTACAGACCTGATGATCGGACGGCTTTCCTGTATCGGTTCTATCCTTATTTTTGCCCTTGGCTTAAATCTGACCATCGGAACAAAGATCAAGATCGCAAATATGCTTCCGGCTGTATTCCTGCCGGTTATCGTATGTCTGTTAGGTTTTTAAAGTGGGTTATGAAAGGACATTATCATGTTAAAAGAAGAAAGACAGAACTGGATCTTAAATAAGCTTCATACCTCCGGAAAAGTAGTAGTAAGCCACCTGGCCGGAGAATTAAAGGTTTCCGAAGATACGATACGACGTGACTTATTAGACCTGGATCAGAAGGGACAGCTAAAAAGAGTATTCGGCGGCGCTATTCCTCTGGAAAAACCGGTTATCAACTTCTTTGACCGTGAAACTGCCGATGTTGCCCTAAAGCAACAGCTTTCCATGCGTGCTCTGGAATTTTTAGAGCCGGACCAGTTAGTTGCCATTGACGGAAGCAGCACCAACCTCCAGTTTGCCAAAAATATCCCTGATAACCTGAAATTGACTGTTCTTACCAACAGCTACAGCATCGCCCATGTCTGTTCCTTAAAAGAACAGATCCGGGTCATCATCCTTGGAGGCGACCTGTTAAAAGACTCCATGACCACAGTAGGAGAAGTCGCCGCCGCCCAGGCTGGTGCATACCACCCGGATCTATGCTTCATGGGTGTCTACGCCATTCATCCGGAATACGGCATGACCATCCCTTATCCCGAAGAGGTCAGCATTAAACGACAGCTGATCCACTCCTCCAGCCGCGTGATCGCTCTGGTAAATCCCATCAAGCTGAATACCGTTTCCCGATATCAGGTATGCGGCATCGAAGATTTTACAACGCTGATCACCGATGGCAGTGTGCCTCAGGAGATGGCGTCACGGTATAAAAACAGAGGACTTGATTTCCTGTAGAAATAAGTTAAGCCGCCCGTGTGGGCGGCTCTTACTTCTTCCAATCAAAAAAACTGCGTCAAAATGACCGTTCGATTTGCAAATATCAATTGTACACATCCCCAGCGCAGTTTTTTCCTCTGCTTTACTCCCCGAAAACTGCCTTATAATCAGCCTGGAACTTAGCGATTCCCTGATCCGTTAAAGGATGCTTGGTCATCTGCTCTAATACCTTGTACGGAACAGTTGCAATGTCAGCACCAGCCTTTGCACAGTCAATTACGTGGATTGGGTTGCGGACACTTGCTGCAATAATCTCTGTTTCGATATTGTGCATCTGGAAGATCTCTGTGATGTCATAGATCAGATCAATACCAGGCATGGAGATATCATCCAGACGACCTAAAAATGGAGATACGTAGGTAGCGCCTGCTCTTGCAGCTAACAAAGCCTGTGCTGCAGAGAAGATCAAAGTTACATTGGTCTTAACACCCTCTGCATGAAGAACCTTCACTGCTTTTAAGCCTTCTACTGTCATAGGGATCTTAACAACCATGTTTGGATGGATTTTTGCGATCTCACGGCCTTCTTCGATCATTCCTTCTGCAGTTACGGTAGTTGCCTTAACTTCGCCGCTGATCGGACCATCAACGATAGATGTGATTTCCTTGATAACTTCCTTAAAGTCACGTCCTTCTTTTGCGATCAAAGATGGATTCGTGGTAACACCACAAATGATCCCCATATCATTTGCCTTGCGAATATCATCTACATTTGCTGTGTCGATAAAAAACTTCATGAAATAATCCTCCTCTAGCTCTGCTTCGTTGCTGTTCATGCATTGCATGACCAGCAGCTCTGTTCTAACAGTTTTTATACTTGTATTATAGCGCAGACCATGTACATGTCAAGCAAATTTCGGCATTATCTCGTCTTGTTTTTATGCAAAATCGCAAATTGTCGCAACCTCGTTTTATTCATCGCGCAAAAAAACGCAAAGCAAAAAATCCGACCCGCGGACAGCTGCATTTTCATTTACACATTTCCATTAATACACTCTCTTACATTATACGCACATTTTTCAATGCACCGGTCTTACAGAACTGGGTCCATTCACACACATTTACTGCGTGATCCCCGATACGCTCTAAGTACTTGGCGATCATCAGCAGGTCGATCCCCTGATCTGCATTGGCCGGAGATGATTTCAACAAGGCTACTACATCTGTTTTCACCTGATTAAACAATGCATCCACCTCATCATCTCTGCGGATGATCTCCTCTGCCTCTTCCACATCCTGCTTAATAAATGCCTCTACCGCATCATGTACCATTTTCTGGGCTGACGCTGCCATTGCCGGGAGATGCTGTACAATGTGATAGGCATGATCACTTTTTATCCTTAAAATCAGCTCTGCAATATCTGACGCATGATCTCCAATACGTTCCAGATCCGTTACCACCTTAAGGGCAGTGGAGATCTGACGCAGATCCCGTGCTACCGGCTGCTGGCGCAGAATCAGAGACAGACACCGTGATTCAATGGCTCGTTCCATATCATTTACATTCCGGTCTCCTTTGATCACATCCTCAGCCATGGTATAATTCTGGTCCTCAAAGGCCACGAAAGTCTGCTCAATGGCCTTTTCTACCATCATAGCCATATCACGCAGACATTTATTCAACTCCTCTAATTCATGTTCATAGGTAATACGCATTCTGCCATTCCCCTTTCCGTTGTTTTTCCAACATTTTTACAATCCGCCATAGGACATATTCCATCAACCAAAACGTCCTGTAATATAATCTTCTGTTCTCTTATCCTTCGGCATAGTAAACAGTTCGTCTGTAGTGGCATATTCCACAGCTTCTCCTACCAGGAAGAAAGCTGTATAATCTGCAATACGTGTTGCCTGCTGCATGTTGTGGGTGACAATTGCAACTGTATATTTGCTCTTCAGATCGTCCATCAGATCTTCGATCTTTAAAGTAGAAATAGGATCCAAGGCAGATGTAGGTTCATCCATTAACAGCACTTCCGGCTCCACTGCTAATGCTCTTGCAATACACAGCCTCTGCTGCTGGCCTCCGGAAAGCCCCAGTGCTGATTTTTTCAGGCGGTCAGAAACCTCATCCCAAAGAGCTGCGCCCCTTAAGCTTCGCTCTACGATCTCATCTAACGCTGCTTTATTTTTGATCCCGTGAATCCGCGGTCCGTAAGCTATATTGTCATAAATACTCATTGGAAATGGATTTGGCTGCTGAAATACCATTCCGATCTTTTTACGCAAAAGAGTGGTATCTACCTGCGGGTCATAAATATCTTCTTCGTCAAGAAGAACTTTTCCTTCAATCTTTACATTAGGCACCAGATCATTCATACGGTTTAATGTTTTCAGATATGTAGACTTTCCGCAGCCGGAAGGTCCGATAAAAGCGGTGATCTTATTTTCGTAGATGTCCAGATTAATGTCTTTCAGCGCATGTTTTTCTCCGTAATACAGGTTCAGGCCCTGTGTGGAGATCTTTACTTTATTTTCCATATATACTCATTTCCCTTTCACGTTATCTACTGTCTTCTGTGTTTTACATTTTTATCCTGTGTTTCCACATTGAATCTGTGTGACAGATATTTGGCCAGAGCGTTGATCACCAGTACGATCACCAGAAGAACAACTGCTACTCCAAAGGCTTCATTGTACTTTGCTTTCTGCATAAACAGATACAGCTGTATGGTCAATGTGCCGCCTGATTCAAATACCTTGCCAAACAGATTCTTTGGAAGGTAATAGCCGCTTCCTGCGGTAAACAGAAGTGCTGCAGACTCACCTACAATTCGTCCAATAGCCAGAATAACACCTGTAAGGATACCCGGCATTGCACTTGGAAGAAGGATCGTACGGATCATATACCATTTAGTAGCACCGATTCCCAATGCTCCATGGCGGTAGCTGTCGGGAACGGTTTTTAAAGCTTCCTGGGTGGTTCTTGTAATCAGCGGCAGGATCATCAAAGTCAGGGTCAGAGAACCGGTAAGAATAGAGTATCCAAGCCCCAGGGTATTTCCGAAAAATACCATTCCGAAAAGGCCGAATATAATGGAAGGAATACCCGAAAGTGTCTCTGTGGTAAATACGATCAATCTGACAATCTTACCCGGCTTCGCATACTCATTTAAATAAACAGCGGAACCTACACCAATAGGTGTTGCAATCAGCAAAGTGATCCCTACGATATAAAGAGTATTGATGATATTTCCCAGGATACCGAAAGTACCCTTTGTAGCGCTAGAAACAGTACTTAAAAAGGACCAGGTCACATGAGGAACACCTCTTACAAAGGTATATCCTAAAATTCCGATAAGAAGAAGCATGGAAATACCGGCACATCCGTAGATGATGCCTGTCAAGATCACATCTGTGCTCCGGACACGTTTACCGTAAATACTTTCCTTTATAACAGAATCTTCATGAATACGGATCGCAGCTTCACCTGTCATTTTGTTTTCTCTCCCTTCTTAAGAATACGATTCAAACTGATATTGATGATCATGATAAATGCAAATAATACAAGGCCGATCGTAAATAATACTTCTCTGTGCAGTCCGGATGCATATCCCATCTCTGCTACGATGGCAGTGGTCAGGAAGCGAACGGAATTAAACGGAAGAGGAATATTTACAGAGCTTCCGGATACCAGAGTGATAGCCATTGCTTCACCGATGGCTCTTCCTGTTCCCAAAACAATCGCTGTAATGATACCGGATTTTGCCGCAGGAAGGATCACCTGGAAAATGGTCTGGATCTTTGTAGCACCTAATGCAAGAGAAGCGCTTTTTAAATGGACCGGAACGGCTCTTAATGCAGATTCGCTGATGTTGATGACAGTTGGAAGGATCATCAGCGCCAATACTAAAACTGCGGAGATCAGGTTCGCACCGCCAGTGTACTGATGAGTAGAAGAACCTTTAAATACGGCCAGCTCTATTTTGTACATCAGAGGATTCAAGATCAGAAGTCCTAACAGACCGTATATAACAGATGGGATTCCTGCCAAAAGTTCAACTGCCGGGCGTACTACATTTGCCAGCTTTTTCGGCGCTACTTCTGCAAGGAAAACTGCTGTCATCACTCCCACCGGCACACCGATCAGGATTGCCAGAAATGTTCCTACGATGGAAGTCAGGATGACATAAAGAATGCCAAAGCTTGGCGTTGCAGCAGCCGGCTGCCATAAGGTGCCAAAAAGGATATCCAGGATGCCTACTTTAAACAGCGCCGGTGTACCGCTGAATATCATATATAATGTAATGGAAGCAACAGCCAGAACAGCGAAAAAGCCACATATCGTGAAGATCACTTCTGCAGCTCTTTCTACTGTAGACTTGCTGCCATGGTGGGAACGGATGGAAAATGTTTCCTGTGTCATTGCAGACAGTCTCCTTTCATTTTGTATACAACTCACTCATCTTCGTTTTATTTCAACTATTGTATTACTTGTCAGCTACGATCAGCCCTACGGATTTAACCAGTTCAGAACCTTCATCAGAGTAGATGTAGTCAAACAGTGCTTTTACAAGATCACTCTGCTCACTGATTTCACCCTTAGTTGCCATTACGAACGGACGGCTTAAGAAATATTTTCCGGCTTTGATGTTCTCTTCTGTTGGCTCAGCACCGTCTAATTTTACAGTTTTTACAGTGTCATCTAAAACATCCAGAGAAACATAGCCGATAGAACCCGGGGTGGATGCTACCTTTGCCATTACTGCACCGGTACTGTCTAATTCATTGCTGTACTTGCATGCATCTTCCAGCTTTAACAGTTCCTCAAAAGCGCCTCTTGTACCGGAACCTGCCTCACGTCCTACTACTACGATTGGAGCGTCATTTCCGCCTACATCTTTCCAGTTGGTTACGGAGCCGTCATAAATGCTGGTCAGCTGATCCTTGGTCAGATCTTCTACTGTGTTTGCAGGATCAACTACAACTGCGATACCATCGATCGCTACGATGTTTTCTGCAACACCGTTTGCTTTCTCCTCATCCTTTAAGTTTCTGGAAGAGTTACCGATATCTGCTGTACCATTGGTAACTGCCTCGATACCAGCGCCGGAACCTACGAACTCAGCGGTTACTGTTACCTTTGGATATTTCTCCATAAATGCTTCGCTTAATGCATTTGCGAATTTCTCCATAGAAGTGGAACCTACCATGCTGATGGATCCGCTTAAATCTGCTGCAGCCTCTGTTGTTGCTTCTGCAGTTGTCTCTTCTGCCTTTGCTCCAGTTGTCTGCTCTGCTGCTGTGGTTGCCGGAGCTGCTGTGGTAGCTGCTGCACCGGAATTTCCACATCCTGCTAACATTCCTGCTGCCATTACTGCAGAACCGATCATTGCCATTACTTTCATGCCATTCTTTTTCATAATTATCTTTTCCTCCACTTTTTCGTACCGCTTTTTTATTTTGCGGTATTTATATTTTTCTTTGTTGTTTTCTTGTTCTTACATTGTGGAGTATACAAAAGTTTTACAATAGCTGAAAGCAAGGTATGGTATAGGATTTGTAAAATTAAAGTAAAATAGGACCGTTGTTCGTCAAAAAAGGCACGGTAAAACACAGAAAAAGGCCGGCTGCCATGCAGCCGACCCGTACTGTACACGCTTTATTAACTTGTCTTGATAAAATCTTTCCCGCATTTCGGGCAGTGGATCCTGATCCGCCCTCTTCCTCTTGGAACACGCACCTTCTGCTTGCAGTTGGGACAGCGGTAAATATGGTACTTCCTGCTTTCCCGGAAGCGGAATTTCCATTTTTTCCACCATTCAGATACATAAAACTGCCGTCTTAAGAAAGCTTCATTTTCCTGGTAACGCTTATTAATGTTTTTGGAAAACATTCTTGCATACAGGATAATGAGTACGATCCACTCCAGTGCCCATAATATTCTGGATGGCAGTGCCGCCGGGATCAGGAAGTTCATAATGATCATTGCTAACAGCAGGCCGGATAGGAAGCGTCCAAACTGGTCCATTCCGTATCTTCCTATCATAAAGTGCCGGAATTGCATTCTGAGTCTGTTTAAATGGTCACGCATTGTGTATTCTCCTCAATATTTTAAAATACGATATCCGCCCTTTAAGCGACAGGTCTATGCCCGCATCTGATTATTATACATGATATCTAATCATACTTCCACTGACAGTTTTAAAGAAATGCCCAATTAGCACGTAACAGTTCAGACAACCCATAAAAAACATGCCGAAATTTAATCCCATTTCATGCAACTATATCTGTGGATAACTCTCTCTAAAATGTGGATACCCTTCGTCCTTTTGATATCCACATTTTAAGAAGATGGATTTCCTTGCCTCTCCCTTGACCAGATGGGGCTGGCTGCCCTCAACCCAGCCAATGGGCTTTGCCCCTT
>CAVFER010000046.1:0-20867 GCA_963621525.1 bacterium
AAGGCAAATAAAACAACGAAAAATGAAATTGAAAGCCTGATTGCCGGTGAAGCGATCGAAAAGGAACTCCGTCTGGATCTCACCTACGAGGAAATTGACCAGAGTATCGAAAATCTCTGGAGTGTCCTCTTTACAACCGGCTATCTTACACAGAGCGGAAGAACAGAAGAGGGGGCCTACCGCCTGGTCATTCCCAATCGGGAAGTGAGAGAGGTTTTTCGGCTTCAAATAAACGAATGGTTTAAAAAGTCAATCTTCAGTAATACTGACCGTCTGACTGCATTTTGGAAGGCCTTTGAGGAAGGGGATACCGAAGGCATTGAGAAGTACTTGAACCGTGTACTGAGCAATTCTATCAGTGTTTTTGACACAAAAGCAAGAAAGGAAGAAAAGGAAAGCTCTTATCATAACCTTCTTATGGGTATCTTAACGGGGAATGCCGACTGGCTTGTAAAATCAAATGTGGAAGCCGGAGAGGGATTTGCGGATATTGTCGTAGAAACAGATGAACCGGATGCTGGCATTATTATTGAACTAAAGTATACAAAAAGCTTTAATGAAATGGAAACAGCCTGCCGGAGAGCTCTTGATCAGATTCGGGATCGTCGTTACCAGGAATACCTTCTAAACGATGACCGGAAAGATATCCGTTTGTACGGCATTGCTTTCTGCAAAAAGCGATGTAGAGCAATAACGGAAGCGTTATAAAAATAATGCCTCAATCACAAATTTTGTGGGATTTAGGATTCCTTCCAGTAATAAATGATCAGCAGGATACTGCATAATACCCATCCAAGTGGATAGCCAAGAGCAGTAGCAGTGATCGTATTATAATATTTTGAAATAAAGTACAGATAGATCTGGCGGAAGACGATAAAGCTTCCCATCATAATGACCATAGGGGTGACGGAATTTCCGGCGCCCCTTAGTGCGTTTGCGAAGATCTGGTTGAAACAGATGGCCAGATAGAATGGCATCATCAGGCGGATAAAGTGGACGCCGTAGGTCAGTACCTCAGGTTCATTGGTAAAAAGGGAAGCCAAAAACGGCGCAAAAATGATCACAGGTGCCATAAGGATCAGGGCAGTTGCAATGGAAAGGAGCAGCGCCACGGTAGTTCCTTTTCTGGCACGTTTCATATTGTCAGCGCCACGGTTCTGCCCAACAAAGGTGGTGACAGCCAGACCGATACTCTGGATAGGCAGCAGGCAGAACTTGTCCAGTTTTCCATAAGTAGTCCAGCCAGCCATGCAGGAAGAACCAAAATGGTTGATATAAGACTGAACAAATACATTGGAAAATGAGGTAACAGCGATCTGAAGTCCTGCAGGAAAGCCAATGCGGAAAATGGAAAGGGCAGTCCCTTTATGGATATGCAGGTCTTTCCAGATGAGTCTGTATGAGCTTTTTTCACGGGTAAGTATCACAAGTACCAGCACAGCAGAGATCCACTGGGAAAGAATGGTAGCGTAGGCGACGCCTTCTACACCTGCGTGGAAAACGATAACAAACAGAAGGTCAAAGAAGATATTGCCAAGAGCACAGACAATAAGTATGTATAAAGGACGTTTGGAGTCACCTACAGCCCGCAGGATACCGGATCCCATGTTGTAAAGCATCAGGCCGGATACGCCTGCAAAATAAATACGCAGGTACTGGGATGCTTCTGAAAGTACATCATCCGGGGTATCCATTAACTGAAGGAAAACAGGAGATAAAACCAGACCGGCAATGGTAAAAATCACAGATAATACAATGGTTAGTGCAATGGTAGTATGTACGGCACGGTGAAGCCCCTTGTCATTTCCTGCGCCAAAACTGTGGGCGATCACTACACCGGCACCAGTAGAAAGTCCGGTAAAAAAGCCGATAATGGTATTAATGATACTGTCTGTAGAGCCAACAGCAGCCAGAGCGGTCTTACTGACAAAATTTCCTACAACGATACTGTCAACAGTATTGTAAAACTGCTGGAACAGGTTGCCCGCAAAGAGGGGAAGGGCGAACATAATAAGAAGTTTTGTGATATTGCCTTCGGTCATTTTCTGGCTTTTCGATGATGGAGTAGAAGACATAGTGGGGGATTCCTTTCTGCGGTGTATGGGTGTGTCTGGTGTGAACTCACGAACCCCGCGCATTCGCGCTCTACTGCCTGCTGTCGCAGGCGGTTCGTTCGTTAATGGCTTGTGAAAAATCAGCGGACGCGCCACTGGCGCCTCCTCGATATGCTGGGCAACAAATGTCTGCTGTCGCAGCTGCTTGTTTTTCACTACACTCGTTATAGTATAACATATTTTAAGCTAAAAAAATCAGTTCTGGAAAAATCTTTATTTCTATGCTATGATTACCCCGATACAATTTTGAAGAAAATAAAACAGCAGATAAAAGAAAGGCGTGATCATCATGTATAAATGCTGTATATTTGACCTGGATGGAACTCTGGTAAATTCTATTTATGCTTTAAAGCGGTCTGTAGACCTGACACTGGAACATTTTGGACTGGGACCGATCTCCATTGAAGATACGAAGCAGTTTGTAGGAGATGGCTATAAAAAACTGGTAGAACGTTCCCTGATGGCATATGGAGATAAAGAACTGACTCACTATAAGGAAGCACTGGATGTATATAATGGAGTTTTTAAGGACTGCTGCCTTTATAAGGTAGAAGCATATGAAGGCATTCCTGAACTTCTGGCTTTCCTGAAGGAACATCACATTTTAGCCACAGTGCTTTCAAATAAACCCCATCAGAGGACTCTTGATAATGTAGCTCATGTATTTGGGGATAATACGTTTGACAAGGTATACGGTGAGAGAGAAGCGTTAGGGATCCGTAAAAAACCGGCTCCCGACGGAGTTGTGGCGCTGATGGATGAACTGGGACTTAAAAAAGAAGAATGTCTGTATCTGGGAGATACCAACACAGATATGGAAACAGGACAGGCAGCGCAGGTAGATACAGTAGGTGTGACCTGGGGATTTCGCCCGAGAGAAGAGCTGGAGGCATTTGCACCAAAACTTGTGGCAGATTCTCCTTTCCAGGTGATTGATTATATAAAGGCAGTGAACCATATTGAATAAATTAAAACAGAACAAATTAAATAAGAAGAAATGCAGTTTGAAAATGCGTATTGTGAGTATTTTTCTCACTATATGCATTGTGCTGCTTTCCGGATGCAGTGTTTCTGGTAAAGGAAATTCGACTCAGTTGGCTTCATCCGATGAAAAAGATTCCCGCCCTCTGGTAGTGACCACCATTTTCCCATATTATGATTTTGTCCGCCAGATCGCCGGGGACAGAGTAAGGCTTAAAATGGTAGTTCCTGCAGGAATGGACAGCCATTCCTTTGAGCCTACGCCTGCTGATATGATCACCATGCAGCAGGCAGACCTGATGGTGTGCAATGGCGGTGAGATGGAGCAGTGGGTGGAAAAAGTGACAGCATCTCTGGATACAGAAAATATGAAGCTCCTGACCATGATGGACTATGTAGACGTGCTGGAAGAAGAAATCGTAGAAGGCATGGAAGATACAGAACATTCCCACGAAGACCACGATCACACTCATGAACATGAGGTCGCAGACCACGATCGCGAAAATGAGGATCATGATCACGCAGATGATGAGATAAAAACTCATGAGGATTTATCTCAAGCAACCTTTGATGATCACGATGGTCATGAAATGGACATTGAATATGATGAACATATCTGGACTTCACCAGCCAATGCCATGAAGTTAGTAGAAGTGATCACAGAAACCTTGAAAGAGGTATCTCCTGAGAATGCCTCTTATTTTGAAGAAAATAAAAACAGCTATGAAACAGAACTAAAAGGTCTGGATGATGAGTTTAAGGATATTGTGGCAAATGGACGCCACCGTATGATCGTGGTAGCAGATAAATTTCCGTTTCGGTACTTTGCCCAGGAATATGGTTTGTCCTACAGAGCCGCATTTTCCGGTTGCAGTACGGATACAGAGCCAAGTGCAAAGACCATTGCTTATCTTATCGACCGTATAAAGGAAAATCAGATCCAGGCAGTATTTTATCTGGAACTTTCCAGTCACCGGACGGCAGATATCATCAGTGAAGAAACAGGAGCAAAACCTCTTCTTCTTCATTCCTGCCACAATGTAACAAGAAGGCAGTTTGACGAAGGGGTCACTTATCTGCAGCTGATGAAGCAGAATGCAAAAAATCTGCAGGAAGCACTTTTATAGGAGGAATGATCAAAAATGGAACCATTGATCAAATGTGAGCATGTTGATCTTGGATATGAGAATCAGGATGCGGTTATAAATGTAAATATGGAAGTCTGCCCTGGAGATTATCTGTGCATCGTAGGCGAAAACGGATCCGGCAAAAGTACCCTGATCAAAGGACTTTTAGGCTTGTTAAAGCCATCCGGCGGCAAACTGACCGTAGCAGAAGAACTGAAAACAACAGGAATCGGTTATCTGCCCCAGCAGACAGCAGCCCAGAAGGATTTCCCGGCTTCTGTAAGAGAAGTGGTTTTAAGCGGCTGCCTAAGCAGAAGAGGAAGACGTCCTTTCTATTCTAAAACAGAAAAGGACATTGCAGCTGCCAATATGGAAAAACTGGGCATCACCCAGTTAGCAGATCAGTGCTACAGAGAGTTATCCGGTGGACAACAGCAGAGAGTACTGATCGCAAGAGCCCTTTGCGCTACCAGAGAGCTTCTTATTTTAGATGAGCCCATTACTGGTCTGGATCCAATGGCCATTCAGGATTTTTATTCCATGATCCGTAAATTAAACAGGGAAGACAAAGTAGCCATCATCATGGTCTCCCATGACCTGAGAAATGCAGTAGAGGAAGCAAACAAGATCCTTCACCTTCAGAAACAGGTGCTTTTCTATGGTCCGGCCCATGATTATATGAACAGCAAGGCGGCAGGTCATTTCTTCCATGAAAAGGAACAGGGCGAGTGTCTGCCAACAGCTGCCTGCCATATGGCAAAAAATGGGGATGGCCTGGAAAACAACGAGCAGAAATGCTCCTGCGGCCATACCCATGCACATAGTCACCAGAAGATAGAAGGAGGAAATACCCATGAACGTGCTTAGCGAAATGTTATCTTATCCATTTATGGTGCGGGCATTATTCGGCGGTATGCTTGTATCCTTGTGTGCCTCTCTTCTGGGAGTGAGCCTTGTGTTGAAACGCTATTCCATGATTGGTGACGGACTTTCCCATGTATCCTTTGGAGCACTTTCTATTGCGCTGGCTATGGGCTGGTCGCCTTTGAAAGTATCCATTCCGGTAGTTGTTTTGGCGGCCTTTTTTCTGCTTCGCATTACAGAAAACAGCCGGATCAAAAGTGATGCAGCTATCGCGATGATCTCTGCCAGTTCCCTGGCTATCGGTATTATCGTCACATCCCTGACAACAGGAATGACCACAGATGTAAGCAGCTATATGTTCGGAAGTATTTTAGCCATGACCAAAGAGGATGTGGCATTGTCTGCTGTGCTGTGCATCATTGTACTGAGCCTGTTTGTCCTCTGTTATAATCAGGTATTTGCAGTTACCTTTGATGAAAACTTTGCGAAGGCAACCGGTGTGAATGTGGGTGCCTACAATATGCTTATTTCCGTGCTTACTGCTGTAACCATCGTTCTTGGCATGCGCATGATGGGAGCTATGTTGATTTCAAGCCTTGTGATCTTCCCATGCCTTACCTCTATGCGTGTGTTTAAAAGTTTCACCAGTGTAGTAATTTCTTCCGGTATTCTTTCGCTGGTATGCTTTCTCCTTGGAATGATGGCTTCCTATCAGTTTTCCACACCGGCAGGCGCCAGTGTAGTAGTGGTAAATCTCATTGCCTTTGGTCTGTTTTCTATGTGGCAGGTGTTAGGAAAGAAGCGGTAAAAATTATAAAATCAGCATAAACCCAACATGAAAACCGGCCTTAATGAGAAAGAAGGGCCCATTACTTGACATTAAGGTCAGGTTGTGCCAAAATATCTAATTGACAGATGGACCAAACGGGATCATAAGATCCCATTGCAAAATGTTTTTCTGAATTTAAAGAAAGCATTTTAATAAAGAAAGAAGGAACATACGATGACAAAGATCGATATTATTTCCGGTTTCCTTGGAGCTGGAAAAACTACATTTATTAAGAAACTTTTACAGGAGGCTATTTCTGGTGAGCAGGTAGTCCTTATTGAAAATGAATTTGGTGAGATCGGTATTGACGGCGGATTTTTAAAGGATTCCGGCATTGAGATCCGTGAGATGAACTCCGGCTGCATCTGCTGCTCTTTAGTAGGTGATTTCGGAAAGTCCTTATCTGAAGTACTGACCAAGTACAAACCAGACCGTATCATCATTGAGCCATCAGGCGTTGGCAAGCTTTCTGACGTTATGAAGGCAGTGATCGATGTATCTGCAGATATGGATGTTGCATTAAACAGCGCTGTTACCATCGTAGATGCTGCAAAGTGCAAAATGTATATGAAGAACTTCGGTGAATTTTTCAACAACCAGATCGAAAATGCAGGAACGGTTGTACTCAGCCGTACTGATATTACAGATACTGCAAAGATCCAGAAGGATGTTGAGATGATCCGTGAGAAGAATCCAAAGGCGGCTATCGTTACCACTCCATTAGCAGAACTGGGGGGCAGCCAGCTTCTTGAGATCATTGAGAAGAGAGATACCATGTTAGATGATCTGTTAGAGGAAGTAAGAGAGAGCCATCATCACCACGATGATGACGACGAGTGCTGCTGCGGTCACGACCATGATCATGAGCACCATCATCATCACGATCACGACGATGATGATGACTGCTGCTGCGGCCATGACCACGATCATGCCCATCATCACCATGACCATGATGAGGACGAGGATCATGAGCATCACCACCATCATCATGGCCACGACGATGAATGCTGCTGCGGTCATGACCATGATCACGAGCATCATCACCACCACCATGCAGACGAAGTATTTACCAGCTGGGGCATGGAGACCATTGTTCCTGTAACAAAGGATCAGCTGGAAGATATCTTAAAGCGTCTGGCAGATACCAAGGAATTTGGTGATGTTTTAAGAGCAAAGGGAATGCTTCCTACAGAGAATCCTGGCGAGTGGCTGTACTTTGACCTGGTACCAGAACAGTATGAGATCCGTGACGGAAAGCCGGATTACACTGGTAAGGTATGCGTGATCGGCGCCAACCTGAAGGAAGAAGAATTAAACAAAGTATTCGGAAGAGGCTAATGAGGTTTTAGAATGGGAAATAACGAGAACGATGAAGATGTAATGCCTGTATTTCTGATCAATGGTTTTCTGGAGGCTGGAAAGACTCAGTTTCTGGAATTTACCATGGACCAGGAATACTTCCAGACAGAGGGAAAAACACTGCTGATCGTCTGCGAAGAAGGAGATACAGAATATGATGAAAAGAAGTTAAAAAAGCATCAGACTGCAGTTGTATATGTAGATGAGCTATCCAAACTGACGCCGGCTTATTTAAATGAGCTGGAAGTGATTTACCGCCCGGAGCGAGTGCTTTTAGAGTGGAACGGTATGTGGAACCAGGATGAGCTGAAATTGCCGGATGATTGGAGCATTTACCAGCAGATCACCATTATTGATGGTTCTACATTCGATCTGTATATCCAGAACATGAAGCCACTCCTTGGTGCTATGCTTCGTAATTCCGAACTGGTCATTGTAAACCGCTGTGACGACATTGCAGATGAGAAGCTGACTTCTTATCGCCGCACTGTCCGCGCCATGAGCCGGGAAAGCGAGATTGTTCTGGAAGATAAGAATGGTGAGATTGAGCAGGCAACTCTGGAAGAAGACCTTCCATATGATATCAATGCAGATGTAATTGAAATCCAACCTGCTGATTACGGTATCTGGTATATTGACTGTATGGATCAGCCGGAGCGCTACAAGGGTAAGACCGTTGAGTTTACCGCAATGGTATTAAAGAGCCCTAAGTTTCCAAAGGGACAGTTTGTTCCAGGACGTATGGCTATGACCTGCTGTGAGGCAGACATGACATTCTTAGGCTTTATGTGCAAATGGAAAGATGCAGAAAAATACAAGACCAAAGAATGGGTAAAGGTGCGTGCCAAAGTCGGTGTAGAATACCAGAGAGACTACCACGGAGAAGGACCTGTCCTTTATGCTGAAAATGTGGAAAAAACCGCTGAAATCAAAGATATTGTGCAGTTCTAACGATGTTCTTGTGATTGACACAAAAACAAAACTCTGATATAGTTATTGTTCGTACGAAAGTGAGAGGATGAAAGGCCTGCATGTGCGTGCCTGTTTCACCTCTCATTTTCTTGCTATTGCATATCAAGAACATATGGTAACTTCGATTGCACTAAGTTCGTGGAATACCTCACTAAGTGCAACGAAGTGCTTTCGCACGTAAGCGTTCTGGAAGACGAACGCTAAGTGCTCAATGCAGGAATATGGCCCGTTTTCAACATGTCGATTGTCCACATCCTGAGTGCAGATGTACGAATGTGGCGGATGCAATCCGACACAGGCGAACATGCGCAAATCGAAGGCCAGTGGACAATGACATGTTGAAAAGTTAAGGGCCATATTCCTGCAGAACTTAGATTAAGAATAGAAATGAGGATATTAACAGTTAATGGATGTTACAAAATTTGAAGAATTACAGTTAGATGACCGTATCATAAGAGCCATTACAGAGATGGGCTTCGAGGAAGCTTCTCCTATCCAGGCGCAGGCGATCCCTGTTGTATTAGAAGGCAGAGACATGATCGGCCAGGCACAGACAGGAACAGGAAAGACAGCTGCTTTCGGACTTCCGCTGCTGCAGAAGGTTGACCCGAAGGTAAAGAAACTTCAGGCCGTTGTCCTGCTTCCAACCAGAGAGCTGGCGATTCAGGTAGCTGAAGAACTGCGCCGTTTTGCAAAATTCATGCACGGCATTAAAGTGCTGCCAGTATACGGCGGTCAGGACATCGTGCGCCAGATCCGCGCCTTAAAAGACGGCACTCAGATCGTAGTAGGAACTCCAGGCCGTGTCATGGACCATATGCGCCGTAAGACCGTAAAAATGGACCATGTACATACCGTTGTTTTAGACGAAGCAGACGAAATGTTAAACATGGGCTTTTTAGAGGATATGGAAACAATCTTAAGCCAGCTGCCCGAGGAGCGCCAGACCCTGATGTTCTCCGCAACCATGCCTCAGGCCATTGCCGACATTGCAAAGAAGTTCCAAAAGGATCCGGTAACTGTCCGCGTGATCAAAAAAGAGCTGACTGTACCAAAAGTAACCCAGTATTATTATGAAGTAAAGCCGAAGAATAAGGTGGAGGTTATGTGTCGTCTGTTAGACATGTACTCTCCAAAGCTTTCTATTGTATTCTGCAATACCAAGCGCCAGGTAGATGAACTGGTTCAGGCACTTCAGGGAAGAGGTTATTTTGCAGAAGGCCTTCATGGTGATTTAAAGCAGGTACAGCGTGACCGTGTTATGGAAAGCTTCAGAAACGGACGCACCGATATCCTGATCGCTACAGATGTAGCAGCAAGGGGGATCGACGTAGGAAATGTAGAAGCGGTATTTAACTACGATATCCCACAGGATGATGAATATTATGTACACCGTATTGGTCGTACCGGAAGAGCAGGAAGAGAAGGAAAGGCATTCAGCCTGGTAGTTGGAAAGGAAGTTTACAAGCTTCGTGATATCCAGCGTTACTGCAAGACCAAGATCATTCCTCAGGCAATTCCGTCTTTAAATGATATCACAGAGATCAAGGCAGAAAAGATCTTAGACCAGGTTCAGGATATTTTAAATGATGCAGATCTTACAAAGATGGTAAATATCATTGAAAAGAAGCTGATGGAAGATGATTATACGTCCTTAGATCTGGCAGCAGCTCTTTTAAAAATGAGCATGGGCGATGATAACGAGGATATTATTGACAATTACATGCCGGCAAGATCCTTAGATGATCTGGACAGCTATGGCAGAAATTCCAGAGGCAGAGACCGGGGAAGAAATAATGGCCGCCGCAAAGGGGCTACGGACCGTGCAGCTGTTGATTATGTATTAAACGGCGGCGAAGAGCGAATGGCAAGACTGTTTATCAATATTGGTAAGGCTCAGCGTGTAACACCGGGGGATATTCTGGGAGCAGTTGCCGGTGAATCTGGCATTCCCGGACGTCTGGTAGGAAGCATTGATATGTATGACGGTTATACTTTTGTAGATGTACCGGCTGAGTATGCAGAGGATGTATTAAATGCCATGAGCCATGCCCGCATCAAAGGCAAACATATCCACGTAGAAAAAGCAAATTCCAAGAGATAAGATAACAAATAATCAGAATAAGAACACCAAAGACACTCTGAAAAACAACGGGGTGTCTTTGCAATATGCAGGGAGTGATAAATTTGAAAGGAAAAAAAGCAGAAGCAGAAGTAAGGACCAACGTAATGAGGCTGTTAGACGCAGCAGGAATCCATTATGAAACAGGAACATATGAAGTAGATGAAAATGACCTTTCCGGCAGCCATGCTGCTGACCTGATGGGGATTGATCATGACCAGATGTATAAGACACTTGTATTAAAAGGGGAGAAAAAGGGATATCTTGTATGCTGTATCCCGGTCGATGAAGAACTGGATTTAAAGAAGGTGGCAAAAGCAGCAGGAGAGAAGAAAGTGGAAATGATCCACGTGAAGGATATGTTAGGGATCACCGGCTATATCCGTGGCGGCTGTTCTCCAATTGGAATGAAGAAAAAGTTTCCTACTTATATAGAAGAAACTGCCCAGTTATATGATACAATTATGGTAAGCGCGGGACAGAGAGGCGTACAGGTCACTGTAAGTCCTAAGGATCTGCGGGAATATGTAGATGGAATCTTTGCAGGACTTGTGTAGGAGATGGTTCCAATCAAAAACAGTGCAAAAAGACTCCGAGAGCATATTAAGCGAGAGAGGAGAAAAGAGATATGGAGAAAAAACAGACAGTTGTTACCTCAGACACCCTTGCAAAAAAGCAGATCAGGGAGCTTGCAGCAAAAGCCCTTTCAGGCATTAAAAATTCCTATGCCCCTTATTCTCATTTTCACGTTTCCGCAGTCCTTCTTAGCGAAAATGGCAATGTCTATACAGGAAATAACATAGAAAATGCCGCCTATACCCCTTCTGTATGTGCAGAGCGCTGCGCTTTTTTCAAGGCAGTCAACGAAGGGGAACGTGACTTTGCAGCCATTGCTCTGTGTGGTGGCTTAAACGGAGTGGTAAAAGACTACTGTTCTCCCTGCGGTGTCTGCCGCCAGGTGATGCGGGAATTCTGTAAGCCGGATTTTAAGATCATCCTGGTAAAGTCAGATGAAGAATGGAAAGTATATACCTTATCCCAACTTCTGCCGGAAAGTTTCGGACCTGAGAATCTTGAATAAATCCAAAGCATAAATACTAACAATATATAACAATATTAACTAAAAAAACAGGCTTGAAAAACATAAAATGTTGGGTTATAATAGCACCATAATAAATGAAGCACATGTGTGATACCTGGGATGTGCGAAGTTCTTACCAATTTTGAACCTACATTAGACTAAAGGGATTCCAATATTTTTAAGCGGATGTCATGCCTCCTTTTTAAGCGTGGAAGGCAGAAGTTTAAGTGAGGTTGCCCACCTAGCATTGCTAGGCGTCAATAAGTAAGAGACGGCATCTTGGGGTCACAGAAGATAAAAGCAGCGAAGTTCTCGCTGCTTTCTTTCGTTATTATACATATCGAAAATATGTCAGCAACACACTCGATGATCGTTAAAAATGCTCTTAACATCATTTATTTACTTATAAGGTGACAAAGACGTTATGAAAATGAACTGGAAAATAAAGGTAAAAGATTTAAAGATCACGAAAAAGCAGATGGTCCTGTGGATGAGCGGAATCATGGCAGTCGTAATCGCCCTTATGATATTTATTGTAAAAGTAGAGCCACCTGCAGAAGGGATATCCAGAGCAGAGGCAGCCAAGGCCATGGCCCTTGTATTTGAGGATCTTGAAGATCTGGAGAATATGGAAGCTGACCGGGAAGTTTCTGCTTTTTCTGATAAGGAAAAAGGAAACTGGTTTGTAAAGTATATGGATTATCTTTACGAAAAAGGCTATCTGGATACGGCAATCACGCAGGCAACACTTATCAGTGCGCAGGGAGACCTTACCTATGAAGACGTTGATACCATGGCGGAAAAGTTGTCTTTAAGTATTAAAAAACAGGTAGGGATGACCCGGTGGAATAAGAAAAAGCCCTTTCCTAAAAACAGCTGGTGGGAACTGTATAAAGACATTGTAAAGGAAAGTGATAAAGAAGAAAATTTAAAAGAAGTTTCCGCTATTTTATTTGGCACACCTTCCAATATGGAACAGGCGGACAGCTGGACCGCTTATACGACAGAAGGAAATTTTGGCTTTCGGGGAATAGCCTTAGACGCCTACCTGGACAATGAGATTCGTTTCTGGGTCAGAGGACAGGAAATAGCAGGTATGACCCGGATTGTAACTGATAAGCCGGTGTATAAGAATATCTGGATATCAGATGTGGAAAAAGACCGGTTTACGGCTTGTATCGGCAAATATGTAAGAACTTTTACTGCAGAGGGAAAGCTGATCTCACAGGCCGAAAAAAAACAGGAGGAGCTAAAAGCCTGTGTAGCAGACCTGTACATGGAAAAAGGAAAGCTGAAAAAGATCACAGTGAAAAAGGAGCGGGTTCGCGGAAAGGTCCTTGCAGTAACCGATGATGCCATTGAACTGGAAGGCTACGGCTGTGTTCCTTTAGATGACAATTTTCATGTATACAAGGCATATGGAGACTTTCAGGTGCTTGGAAAAGGAAATATCCTGGTAGGTTATGATCTGCAGGAATTTGTGGCAGCAGATGGAAAGCTGTGTGCAGCCATCCTGGAGCAGCCCCTGGACGCAGATACCATCCGTGTATTGATCATGGATAATGGCTTTAAGAAGATCTCCCATGACAGCATCAGTATGACCGCAAACTGTGATGGTGAAATGGTGTATGAAAAAGAAAATGGAGATCATGACAGCAGTTTTTTCAAAAAAGGGGATACATTTACTTTTAAAGCATCTGATAAAAAACTGGAAAACGGACGTATGATCTTAAAACCGGAGGACAGTGAAGGCATTACCATTACTTCCTTAGAACGTGGTCAGGGCCAGCCTACATACAGCGGTTCTATGGAAATAAAAGCAGAAAATGACGGTTTGGTTCTCATTAACGAGCTGTATCTGGAAGATTATCTGAAGAAAGTAGTCCCCAGTGAAATGCCGGCTTCCTATGAAAAAGAGGCTTTAAAGGCCCAGGCGGTGTGTGCCCGTACCTATGCTTACCGCCAGATACAGGGAAACGCATATGGTAAGTACGGTGCCCACGTAGATGACAGCACTAATTTTCAGGTATATAACAATATAAGCACCAGTGAACGAACAGACCAGGCGGTAAATGAGACCTATGGCCAGATGCTTTTCTATAATGATAAGCCTATAGAAGCATTTTATTATTCTACTTCCTGCGGTCATGGGACAGATGGGAGTGTATGGGGCAAAGAGGGGGCGGCTCTGCCCTACCTGCGTTCCATGCAGATCAAAAAAGGGGCCAGGGAACTGACTATGGAAGATAATGATACCTTCGATGATTACATACGTTCCCAAAACATTACTTCCTACGATGCTTCTTATCCCATGTTCCGCTGGCACGTGGATATTAAAGCAGATATTCTTTCTGCACAGATTCCGGGAGTGGGAAATGTGACAGATGTAAATGTAGTGTCCAGAGGATTAGGTGGTATTGCCTCCGAAGTAGAAGTAAAGGGGGATGAGGGAAGCTACAAGATCAAAGGACAGAGCCAGATAAAAAGTATGCTTGGAAATACAGAACTTGTAATAAAAAAGCAGGACGGAACGGATATGACGGGAACGGCATCACTTCCAAGCGCTTTTATTTCCATTGATAAGCGTACTGCAGAGGACGGAAGCATTGTCTTGCGCATATATGGCGGCGGTTTCGGGCATGGAGTTGGAATGAGCCAGAACGGCGCTCACAGCATGGCAAAGGAGGGGAAGACCTATACAGATATTCTTGATTTCTTTTATCATGGGGCAGAGATCCGAACAGAATGAGACTGGTGTACCCGGCGCCAGCCGGGCATAGAGAAAACAGATATATGACAGAGAAAAACACGGTTCAGGAACGAGAAAATGTTTCCTGGCCGTGTTTTTGAGTTGCGATGTTTTTGCAAGTATTCCTACCGCCGCTGCCGAAGTCAGATGGCGAGCGGGAATTATGTATTTATGCAGTTAATAAGAAAACTTCCACATTCTGTGTTCCATGCTGTCTTGTTTCTGCATGTGTGTCGAAAAATATATCAATATGGTGGCCGTGGACACCGCCGCCCTTGTCTTCGGCTGTATATACAACTCCATTGATCATAACTTGTGTTCCATAAGGAATCACGTTTGGATCAACAGCAATCGTGTGGTGCGCGCTGGCAATGGCACCGGTGCTGGTAGCTCTTCCCCAGCCTTCTGAACAGCGGCTGCATGGGCAATAGCCGGTGGTCTTAAAAATACCCAGGGAAACCAGATGGGAAGCTGATTCTTCACTAGCTTCAACAGCTTCTGTTTCGTGCTGATCCGAATCATTTACAGCTTCCTCTGTCTGCTGTGTCTGCTCAGAAAGATGTGCCTCTTCTGCAAAGGCACAAAAGGCAGAACCGATTATAAAAAATACAGTGATAAAAGTCGTGATTAATAGTTTCTTCATGTTCATTTCTACCTCCTTTTGCAGTCGGAAAGGAAAAGGACTGCTATCGTTCACGATACTGCATAAAAATTGCAATGGATTATTAACATATTATAAACACAATGTAACACTTTTGTAATATATGAACGATAATGTAATATTTATCATAGTTTTTTATCTTTGTCAAGAAAAATACAAAAAACGCAAAAATCCCTTGACAAATCCTTTATAAAGGAATATATTATGCAATGTAGATATTAGCACTCCAACAAAACGAGTGCTAATAATTACAAACAAAAGAAAGCGAACAGGAGGCAGGGACACATGGATGCGCAGTTAGATGAGCGTAAGGTCACTATATTAAAGGCGATCATAAAGACTTATCTGGAAACAGGCGAGCCGGTGGGTTCCCGAACGATTTCCAAGTATTCGGAACTGAAACTTAGTTCTGCCACCATCCGCAATGAGATGTCAGATCTGGAAGAGATGGGCTACATTATCCAGCCACATACTTCCGCAGGGCGTATTCCTTCTGATAAGGGATACAGGTTCTATGTTGACCAGATCATGCAGGAGAAAGAAAATGAAGTCACAGAATTTAAGGATGTAATGATCCAGAAGGTAGATAAGCTGGAACTGGTCCTTAAGAATATGGCTCAGGCTCTTGCAGCGAACACCAATTATGCAGCGATGATCAGCGGACCAAGCTACCACAAGACAAAGCTGAAATTCATACAGCTTTCCAGAGTAGAAGCAAATAAGCTTCTGGTCGTAGTAGTGGTAGAAGGCAATATCATCAAGAACACTATGATTAATATTGGTGAAGACCTTGGAGAACAGGAACTTCTTAATCTGAACATCCTCTTAAACAGTAGCTTAAACGGACTGACCATTGAAGAGATAAATCTTGGAATTATCAGCAAGCTGAAAGAAGATGCAGGCATTCACAGTCAGGTGGTCGAGCTGGTACTGAACGAGGTTGCAGAGGCCATTAAGGCTGGCGGCGATGACCTGCAGATTTATACCAGTGGTGCGACCAACATTTTCCGGTATCCGGAACTGGCAGAAGGTGACAAAGCCAGCAAGCTGATCGGAACGTTAGAACAAAAAGAAGTGCTGCAGGAATTTGTTTCCGATGTAAATGAATACCAGCAAAGCGACGGAGGCATTCAGGTATATATTGGTGATGAGACACCGATTCAGTCCATGAAGGACTGCAGCGTGGTTACTGCCAATTACGATCTGGGTGGAGGACTTCGGGGAACAGTAGGTATTATCGGGCCGAAACGAATGGATTACGAAAAAGTTCTTGGAACTTTGAAAAATCTCATGAACCAGTTGGATGCAGCATTTAAAAAGGATGAAAGGTGATAGCAGTGAGCGAAGAAATGAAGAAAGAAGATCTGAAGGATCCGTCTGGTATGGAACAGGAAACTTCTGAGGAGACTGCTTCTGAAGAGACTGCTTCTGAGAACACTGAGGCCAGTGCAGAAGAGGAAAAAAAAGAAAAAGTACCTGAGAAAGAAGGCTTCTTTAAAAAGAAAAAAGATCCTAAGGATGAAAAGATAGAAGAATTGACCGACAAGGTAAAACGCCAGATGGCTGAATTTGATAATTTCCGCAAGAGAACCGAAAAAGAAAAATCTACCATGTATGAGATGGGTGCTAAAGACATCATTGAGCGTATGCTTCCGGTGGTTGATAATTTTGAAAGAGGCTTAACTTCTATTCCTGAGAGTGAAAAAAATACAGCTTTTGTCGAGGGAATGGAAAAAATATATAAGCAGTTCCAGAAAGTCTTAGAAGATGCCGGCGTAAAAGCTATTGAAGCAGCCGGACAGCCGTTTGATCCTAACTTCCACAATGCAGTGATGCATGTAGAAGATGAAAACTTAGGAGAAAATATCGTAGCTGAGGAACTTCAGAAAGGCTATATGTACCGTGACAGTGTTGTGAGACACAGCATGGTAAAAGTAGCGAATTGACACCACGCACTTAACGAGGTTTTTCACGATTTTAGTGCGAAAGTCGTTCCCGAAACTTGGCGAGGTCTTTTCGAGCCTTAGCCAACGTGGAACATTTATTATGATTTTTTCATCAAACATATATAACAGGAGGAAAAGATATGAGTAAGATTATTGGTATCGACTTAGGTACAACTAATAGCTGCGTAGCCGTTATGGAAGGCGGAAAGCCAACCGTTATTGCTAACGCAGAAGGCGTAAGAACCACACCATCTGTTGTGGCGTTTACAAAAACAGGAGAGAGACTGGTAGGTGAGCCTGCTAAGCGTCAGGCAGTTACCAATGCAGACAGAACCATTGCTTCTATCAAGCGTCATATGGGTACTGACTACAAGGTGGACGTCGACGGAAAGAAATACACTCCACAGGAGATTTCCGCTATGATCCTTCAGAAGCTGAAAGCAGACGCCGAAAGCTATCTGGGCGAGACTGTAAGCGAAGCAGTTATCACTGTTCCTGCATATTTCAACGACGCACAGCGTCAGGCAACCAAGGATGCAGGTAAGATTGCCGGTCTGGATGTAAAGCGTATTATCAATGAGCCTACGGCAGCAGCATTAGCTTACGGCCTTGACAATGAAAAAGAGCAGAAGATCATGGTATATGACCTTGGCGGCGGTACATTTGATGTATCTATCATTGAGATCGGTGACGGTGTTATTGAAGTTCTTTCTACCAACGGTGATACACACCTGGGTGGTGATGACTTCGATAATGCAATTACCAACTGGATGATCTCCGAATTCAAAAAGGCAGAAGGTGTAGACCTTTCTAATGATAAGATGGCTCTTCAGAGATTAAAAGAAGCAGCTGAGAAAGCAAAGAAGGAACTGTCTACTGCTACTACAACCAATATCAATCTGCCATTCATCACAGCTACAGCAGAAGGTCCGAAACATCTGGATATGAACCTGTCAAGAGCTAAATTTGATGAATTGACACATGACCTGATCGAGCGTACAGCTATTCCGGTACAGAATGCATTAAAGGATGCAGGTATTACCGCAGCTGAGCTTGGAAAGGTACTGTTAGTTGGCGGTTCCACACGTATGATCTCCGCACAGGACAAAGTAAAACAGTTAACAGGTAAAGAACCTAGCAAATCTTTGAACCCGGATGAGTGTGTTGCTATCGGTGCAGCTATCCAGGGCGGTAAGTTAGCCGGTGATGCAGGTGCCGGAGATATCCTTCTTCTGGATGTAACTCCACTGTCTCTGTCTATTGAGACTATGGGCGGTGTAGCAACCAGACTGATTGAAAGAAATACAACCATTCCTACGAAAAAGAGCCAGATCTTCTCAACTGCAGCTGACAATCAGACCGCTGTTGATATCCATGTTGTACAGGGCGAGCGTCAGTTTGCCAGAGACAACAAGACCTTAGGTCAGTTCCGTCTGGATGGTATCCCGCCAGCAAGAAGAGGTGTTCCTCAGATCGAAGTTACTTTCGATATCGATGCAAACGGTATTGTAAATGTATCTGCTAAGGATCTTGGAACAGGCAAAGAACAGCATATCACCATTACTTCCGGCTCCAACATGTCTGATTCAGATATTGATAAGGCTGTTAAGGAAGCTGCTGAGTATGAAGCTCAGGATAAGAAACGTAAGGAAGCAATCGATGCAAGAAATGATGCTGACTCCATGGTATTCCAGACTGAGAAGGCTCTAGAAGAGGTTGGCGATAAGATTGATGCTAATGACAAGGCTGAGGTTGAGGCTGACTTAAATGAACTGAAAGAAGCAATCAACAGAGCTCCGGTTGATCAGATGACGGATGCTCAGGTTGAAGATATCAAGTCCGGTAAGGAAAAACTGATGAACAGTGCACAGAAGCTGTTTGCAAAGGTTTATGAGCAGGCACAGCAGGCCGGTGCAGCCGGTGCAGGCCCGAATATGAGCGGTGCAAATGCAGGCAATGCAGGAAGCTCCAAGCCAGATGATGATGTAGTTGACGCTGACTTCAAAGAAGTGTAAGCTAATAAAATATGACGGTTCGATGTAAGGACCGGTTGATGGACGGGTCCGAGAGGGGTTAAACCCCCTTCCGGGCCTTACCGTCTGTTTAAACGAGGGGCATTTTTGCCCTGCAGAGAAAGAAATAGCAGTGATAAGAGGTAAACAACATGGCAGAGAATAAGAGAGATTACTATGAAGTTCTGGGTGTTTCAAAAGACGCTGATGAAGATACCCTGAAAAAAGCATACAGAAAACTTGCCAAGAAATACCACCCTGACGCAAATCCTGGTGACAAGGAGGCAGAGGCAAAGTTTAAGGAAGCTTCAGAGGCCTACAGTGTATTAAGCGACCCTCAGAAACGTCAGCAGTACGACCAGTTCGGCCATGCTGCATTTGAGCAGGGCGGCGGCGCCGGTTATGGCGGCGGTTTCGGCGGCTTTGATTTCAATGGCGGAGATATGGGAGATATCTTTGGAGATATTTTCGGTGATATTTTTGGCGGCGGCCGTTCCAGATCCAGAAGTGGTCCTATGAAAGGTGCAAATGTAAGGACAGCAGTCCGCATTACCTTTGAGGAAGCTGTATCTGGCTGTGAAAAAGAGATTGAGATCAACTATAAAGAAGTATGTTCCAACTGTAACGGAACCGGCGCAAAGCCGGGTACTTCCCCGCAGACCTGTACCAAGTGTAATGGTAAAGGTAAGATCATGTATACACAGCAGTCTTTCTTTGGTCAGGTACAGAATGTACAGACCTGCCCGGAGTGTAATGGTGCTGGTAAGGTCATTAAGGAAAAATGCCCGAACTGTTATGGTACCGGATACAAGACTGTCCGCAAGAAATTTAAAGTTTCTATTCCGGCAGGTATTGACAATGGTCAGTGCATCCGTATGGCTGGCGGCGGTGAGCCAGGAACAAACGGCGGCGAGAGAGGCGACCTGTTAGTAGAGGCAGTAGTATCCCAGCATCCTATCTTTAAGCGCCAGGATACTAGCATTTATTCTACCGTACTGATCTCTTTTGCAAAGGCTGCATTAGGTGGCCCGATCCGTATTAAGACCGTAGACGGCGAAGTAGAATATGAGGTAAAACCAGGCACTCAGACAGATACGAAGGTACGTTTAAAGGGAAAAGGTGTTCCTTCACTGCGTAACCGCAATGTCCGTGGAGATCATTATGTAACACTTGTAGTTAAAGTGCCGGAGCGTATGAACCAGGCCCAGAAGGATGCCTTAAAGCGTTATGATGATCTGATGAATGGAATCGAACCAGAAGAAGAAAAGCCAAAGAAAAAAGGACTTTTTAAATAAGCTGAAAAGCTTTCAATAGGAGAACTGCTGCAAAATGCTGATAAAAAAGAGAAAAAATACAGTGCCGCCCTGGAAGATATTTATTTTGACAGTAGTAGGTTTCGGACTGATGCTTGCTATTGCAGCTCACAGCCGGAACGAGGCATTAAACCGGTTAAGTCAGGAATATACCATTACTGATAATGAAAAAACAAGACATATCAAGTTTGAGTCTATGCCGGTGGGAGAGGTAGAGCAGGCAGTAGGAATGTACCTGCGGTACAATGCAATGGCTCAGTTTGATGAAAGCAAGAATCTCCTTTCTGATGACTTGGCGAAACATGTTCCTTTTGATACCATGCAGGCTGATTTTGAAAATGGCATTTATCCACAGGATGTCCTGGTACATGGCTTTAAGACCTTATCTGAAGAGGAATATGGGGATGAAAAGTCACAGTATGATAATCATGCCACACTTCTCGGATACACTTCCTATCGGGTGGTTCAGGTTTCGTTTGATGAGCAGTGGCCGGATGAAACAAAGGAAAATGTCACAAGGCAGTATGCAGTGGGGCATGGCCGCAGGGGCTGGAAGATATTTGAGATCACAGAGAAATAATAGAAGATAGACATGTTTTCAAAAAAATTTAAAATGCGGTTGACAAACAAGCTATCTTACGATATAATCATCTACGTTGCTTGAGAGAACGGCAACGCAGAGATGCAGAAGTGGCGGAATTGGCAGACGCGCACGGTTCAGGTCCGTGTGGTAGTAA
>CAVFER010000047.1:0-20598 GCA_963621525.1 bacterium
GCGCCTTTAGCTCAGTTGGTAGAGCAGTAGACTCTTAATCTATTTGTCCAGGGTTCGAGTCCCTGAAGGCGCATTAAAGGTCTGATTTTGCAGATATTGGAGGCTGCGGGGTCGGACTTTTTTGTTATATCCGCGCTACTTTTTGTGGCAGTGTTTATGACTGGGACAGGGACCGAGGCATTTGTTTACCTCGCGGAAAGCTTTGCAAAGCTTTAAAGCCCGTTTGTCCCAGTCTTTTTTGGCGCAGGTAGCCTTGCACAGCTGTCTGGTCAGTTTTGGTGGGAGTTTCATGGGGATAAAAGAGAAAAAATGCAGGGAAGTTGTGGATAAAATGCAAACATCCCGACGGGTGCCGGGATGTTTGTGATATCTGTGTTTTAGCGGTGGATAGTTAATTTTCTGTGGTCTCTTTCGGATCTCTCATAGCAATCAGCTTGCAGATAGGATTTCCTATGGAAGAAAACTTTTCTTCGTATTCTGTCATTACATTTCCGGCACACATAACCGGATCATGGTGCAGGTCGAAGGTGTGTGCTGTAATGGTCCAGCCAGCTTCGGGAATTGCTTCCAGAGAGTAATCAAAAAGGCCTTTATTATCGGTTTTAAATTCTACTGTACCGTCAGCAGCTAAAATATGGTTATAAACAGCCATAAAATCAGGAGAGGTCAGACGACGCTTAGCATGGCGGTCTTTTGGCCATGGATCGGAGAAGTTAAGGTAGATCTTGTCTACTTCTCCTGGTGCAAAGTAGTCTGCCATATTTTTGGCATCGATGCACATGAAATAAATATTGTTTAATTCTAACTGGGCACGTTTCTGAAGACCTCTTAAAAGTACGCTGGAATAGCGCTCAATGCCGATGTAATTGATATCAGGATTCTGCTGTGCCAGTTCCATGATAAAACGGCCTTTTCCCATTCCTACTTCGATCTGGATCGGATGATCGTTGCCGAAAACTGTGTTCCAGCTGCCTTTGTGAAGCTCAGGCTCCTGGATTACATAGGGGCTTTCTGCAATGGTTTCTTCTGCCCCGCGTATATGTCTTAAACGCATGGATATTGTCCTCTTTCTAAAATATGATATACGAGTAACTATATCATATAGTGCTTAGTGATTGCAAGGCAAAGGAAAAATTGATATACTTACGTTAAGATAAAAGAGCAACGAAAGCATAAATGCTGCTTTTCGGTTTTTCGGGGGGAAAGACTCTGAGAGGACATCATACGCAAAGGAGGAAGGGCGATGTCAAACTTTGAACGTACCACCAGCTGGCAGCAGATCCAGCAGGGAGTGAAGGAAGCGGAGCGACTGATCGTCAGCAAAGATTATAATCTTGTTATGGTAAAGGCCAGACAGACGTTAGAGTGTATGGTCCGTTGCCTGGCTGAGAAGGCATGCCTTGTAGATGGAGATCTGGCGGATACTATAGATCAGCTGTATGAGGGACACTGGATCGATAAGGCGACGAAAGACGATTATCATACCATCCGTATACTGGGAAATAAGGCAGTTCATGAAAATGATAATACGGCATATAATGCAAACCAGGCATATCAGCTTTTGACCAAGCAGGTTTATGCATTTTCCCATGATTTTCAGGTATCAAAGACATTTACAGTACCAGTATCAGATACCAGACCGCGAAATACAAGGACCAGTGTAAAAACCGGCAGCACATCCTACAGCCAACCAGACAGGGCAAGAACACGCACCGGAAGTGCAGCAGGACAGACAGCTGGCAAAATGTCTGCAGGTACAGGAAACGGCCCACGCTCCGGTTCTGAATTAAGAGGAGTGTCCATACGTTCAAACAGCACCGGAAATAGGACCACTGCCGGAAACCGCAGTACAGAAGGCGGTCGGAGCAGAAGTTCTGCAAACAGCCGTTCCCATGGCAGCGCTTCCTACAGCGGAAGGACCCACAGGAGAAAACGCAGACCATCACCGGCAGCCATGCTTTTAAAATTTCTGATTCCGATCCTTGTGATCATGATTCTGGTAATAGCAATCCGCACGCTGGTACCGGGAAAGAAAAAAGCAGAACCGACTAAACCGGAGACTGTATCCACAGAAATGACATCGGAAGAGACTGAGGCACCGACACCAGAAGAGACCCAGCCACCGGCAGAAATATATGTAGTGACTGGAAATAAAGTAAATGTGCGTACAGAGCCGTCCACTAACGGCCGTATCCTGGTGCAGTTAGAGGGTGGAACAGAAGTTTCCTATGTGAAACGTTATAATAATGACTGGACGGTGATCAATTATGATGGGCAGGAAGCTTATGTTTCCAGCCAGTATATTGCAAAACAGGAAGCAGATACAGCTGCAGAAACACAGGCAGAGGCAGAAACTGCCGCTGAAAGTGAAAATGTAGCGCAGTAATTGAGAACTTTGTGCAAAACGGGAGAATGAGGCTCATAAAAAAAGCCACATTCTCCCTGTTTTTGTGCATAATGACTAAGAAATTTGTTAAAATATAAATTATCATACAATTTTACTATGTCATTTTTTAAAAAAAGGTAGTATGATAAGGAAATGCAAAAGCAAAATTGCATTTAAAAAAGAACAAAGAAAGGGAGGACTGTGATATGGATACAGTGATTAACCGGCTGTCTGATATTGAGAAAGCCGCCGTATCCGTGATGGATGGTGCCGGTGAGCGTAAAAAGCAGATGGCCCGCGAAATGGAAGAGAAAACGGCGGCTTTTGATGCGCAGCTGGAAAAAGAAACCCAGAATCGCATTTCTCGGATACGCAGCAAAATGGAAGAGGAATTGCAGCGGGAGTTAAGACAGCAGAAAGAGGATGCCAATGCTACGATGAAGCGTCTGGAGAACACCTACGAAAACCGGCATGAAGAATATGCGCAGGCTCTCTTTAAAAACATGATAAAGGAGTGAGGACATGGGAAGCCTGATCAGTTACAGCGGTATTTCCACCAAGGTGAAAGCCATGGAGCGCTTCAGGATCCGGCCAGAGCAGTTTGAGTCAATGGCAGATCTGGAATCTGTGCCGGAGGCGGTCGGGTTCTTAAGAAAGAATCCTTCTTATGAGATGGCATTTTCCAAAGCTTCTGATGATGAGCTTCACCGCGGAAAAATTGAGCAGCTGCTGAATTTGAGTAAATACCATGACTTTGCCAAGCTGTACCGGTTTGCCAATGTGGGGCAGAGACGTTTCCTGGATCTTTACTTTATGCATTATGAGATCGAAATATTAAAGACCTGTCTCAGAAATGCAGCAGGAAATCGGGAAAGTGCCCAGGATCTTTCGGAGTTTAAAGAGTTTTTTGATAAACATTCGGATATGGATCTGGTGCAGTTGTCTCAGTGCCGCAGCATAGAAGACGTGATCCATGGTTTAAAAGGTTCCGCTTATTATGAGCCTTTGCAGAAGCTTTTAGAGCAGGGGAAGGCAACGCTCCCTGCCTGCGAAACAGCCATGGATATGCTTTATTTTAAAACCATATGGAAGATCAAGGATAAATATCTTTCAAAAGCAGAGGCGAAAATGCTGGCTCAGTGCTTTGGCACGAAAATGGATATGCTGAATTTTCAGTGGATATGCCGGGCAAAAAAATATTATAACCTGTCAGAAGGTGATATTTATGCTCTGATCATCCCCATCCGGTACCATGTTACCAAAAAAGAGATCCAGACTATGGCTCAGGCAGAAAACGTGGAACAGGTTTACGGTGTGATCAAAAGCAGTTGGTATAGTTGCCAGAATATGGAAGAACTTATGAATCATGGGCTTGAAAACGCTGCCAATGAGCTTACAGATAAGATCTATGAGCTTACCAGCAGGAAAGAGCCTTATTCAGCAGCAGTACTAAACTCTTATCTTTATTTTAAGGAAAGAGAAATACAGCAGATCATAACTACCATCGAAAAGATACGTTATGGGATGACAGCAAGAACATAAGGGGGTTATGTGAAGTGATAGAGAGAATGAAATTCTTAAGTATTACCGGCCCCAGGGCGGATATTGACCGGGTAGCGGACGCCTATCTTTCAAGATATGAGATCCACTTGGAAAATGCTCTGTCAGAGTTAAAGGCGGTAAAAGACTTAAGACCTTATATTGAGACGAATCCTTATAAGGATAAATTAAATATTGCCAGGGAACTGGCAGAAAAAATTGGCAGTCGTCTGCCGGAAGTTTCGCAAGAAAAGCTTCCGACACCGGATGAGGCAGCAAAAAACATAGAAAATATCAGCAGCCGTTTACAGGAACTGAATGATAAGAAAGAAGAACTTCAGGCACAGATCCAGACATTAAAGCGCTCAAAAGATCAGGTGGAACCATTTACGGAGTTAAATTACAGCGTAAAAGAAATCCTTGGATTCCAGTTCATTAAGTTCCGTTTCGGCCGTATTTCAAAGGAATACTTTGACAAGTTTAACAGCTATGTATATGAGACCATTGACACGGTTATGTTTAAGTGTCTGGAAGATGCGGAACATGTATGGATCGTATATTTTGTACCGGAAAAGCTGGCAGATAAGATCGACGCCATTTATGCTTCCATGCATTTTGAGCGGTGTTTTCTGCCGGATGAGTATGAAGGTACTCCAATGGAAGCAGAGCATGTATTAGATGACAAGATCAAGGCTTTAGAGGCTGAAAAACAGGAGATCGAAGGAAAGATTCTTCAGACGCTGGATGAGAATAAAACAGAGCTGGCAGCAGCATACACCAGACTGGAGCGTTTTTCCGTCAATTTTGATGTGCGTAAAATGGCGGCCTGCACGAAACATGGAGATCATACCTTTTACATTCTCTGCGGCTGGATGAGTGAAACAGATGCAAAGAAGTTCCAAAAGGAGATCGAGTCTGACGCAGACACCTTCTGCATCATAGAAGATGATCATAACAACATTATGAGCACTCCGCCTACGAAGATGAAAAATCCGGGGCTGTTTAAGCCCTTTGAGATGTATGTGGAGATGTATGGTCTGCCTTCTTATAACGAGATCGATCCTACGATCCTCATCGGTATCACCTATTCCATTTTATTTGGATTTATGTTTGGTGATGCGGGACAGGGGCTCTGTCTTCTGATCGGTGGATTTTTACTGTATAAGTTCAAAAAAATGCACCTGGCGGGCATCATTTCCTGCTGCGGTTTCTTCTCCACTCTATTTGGTGTGCTGTTCGGCAGCGTGTTTGGATTTGAGGATATGATTGACGCAGTTTGGTTGAGACCGCAGGAAGCCATGACGGATCTTCCGTTTATCGGAAAATTAAATACTGTGTTTGTAGTTGCTATTGCCATTGGTATGGGCATTATCCTGTTGTGTATGATCTTAAATATCATTAACAGCGTAAAGGAACACAATACAGAGAAAACATGGTTTGACACCAATGGAGCTGCAGGACTGGTATTTTACTTTGCGCTGGCTGCTGTCATTGTCCTGTATATGAGCGGAAATGCTCTTCCGGCAACCATTGTACTGACGGTGTTATTTATTATTCCGTTACTGCTTATGTTCTTTAAGGAGCCGCTGTCAGCAATGGTAGAGAAAAAGGCGCAGAAAATGGAAGGCGGCGTGGGAATGTTCATTACTCAGGGCGTATTTGAACTGTTTGAAGTGCTTTTAAGCTACTTTTCCAATACGCTTTCTTTCGTCCGTGTAGGTGCTTTCGCAGTGAGCCACGCCGCTATGATGCAGGTGGTTTTAATGCTTGCAGGAGCAGAAGCAGGAACTCCTAACTGGGCCGTTGTCGTCGGCGGGAACCTGTTTGTATGTGGTATGGAAGGTCTGATCGTTGGCATCCAGGTACTTCGTCTTGAATATTATGAGCTGTTCAGCCGGTTCTACAGAGGAAGCGGACGGGCATTTGAACCTTATGGAAAACATTGAAAAGGAGAAAATAGACATGAGTTTATTAGTTAAAATGACATTAAGTGCAGCATTAGTATTAAGCATTGGCGTTCCTTTTGGAGCATTTGCAGCAGGAGAAAAGACAAAGGGACGTTATAAAACAGCTCTTGGAGTAAACGTATTTTTATTTTTTGGAACCATGATCGCGGCAGCTGCTTTCATGTTTTCAGGAAACGCATTTGCAGCAGAAGAAACCGCAGCTGCAGCATCTAACAGTGCAGCTGGAATGGGTTATCTGTCAGCAGCCCTTGCAACAGGTCTTTCCTGCTTAGGCGGTGGTATTGCCGTATCTGCAGCAGCAAGTGCAGCATTGGGTGCTATCAGTGAAGACAGCTCTATTCTTGGTAAATCTCTTATCTTCGTAGGTCTTGCCGAAGGTGTGTGTCTGTATGGTTTGATCATTTCCTTTATGATCTTAGGTAAGCTTTAATATGAAAATGTATCTGATCAGCGATAACATCGACACCTGGACCGGTATGCGTTTGGCAGGTGTTGACGGGGCTGTAGTACATGAGAGAGACGAACTGAAACGTGAGTTGGATAAGGTTCTGGCCGATAAATCCATTGGCATTATCCTGCTGACCGAGAAGTTTGGCAGGGAATTTCCGGAGATCATCGATAATGTAAAGCTGGAGCGGAAGCTGCCGCTGATCGTAGAGATCCCGGACCGTCACGGAACCGGCCGCAAGCCGGACTTTATCACCTCTTATGTAAACGAAGCCATTGGATTAAAGCTATAGTTAAATTGTGTAGAAAGCAGGTGAAAAGCTTGACAACAGAGGAAAAGCTGAAGCATTTTCAGGAGATCTGTATGACAGATGCAAGGGAGAAAAGTGCAAAAATACTGGATGATTATGCAAAGTCCCTGGATAAGACTTATGAAGAGCATACAGAAGATGCAAAGAAGCGGGCGAAAATGCAGGAAGAGGCTGAGACAGAAAAGCTAGAGCGTGAGCGCAATAAAAAGCTTTCCATTGGACAGCTGGATTTAAGAAGGGAAGTAAGCCGCAGGCAGGAAGAATTAAAGGATAAGCTGTTTGTGGAGGTAAAGGATAAACTGGCTAATTTCATGGAGACAAGGGAGTATCTGGATCTGCTGGAAAAGCAGATCGCAGCGGCAAAGGCAGTTGCCGGTGATGAGGCTATGATTGTATATATGGACCCTTCTGATGAGGATAAGGCTCGCAGACTGGCTATGCATCACAATGTAACGGTCAAGATCAGCGAATATTCCTTTGACGGCGGTATCCGTGCAGTGATCCCGTCTAAACATATCCTGATCGACAGCTCTTTTGAAGCAAAGCTGAAAGAAGCGCGTCATGAATTTAAGTTTGACTTGGGAGGTAAGCAGTAAATGGCTAAGACAGGTGTGATCTACGGTATCAACGGACCTGTAGTTTCGCTGGCCGGTGATCCCGGATTTCAGATGAACGAAATGGTGTACGTTGGTAAGGAAAATCTGGTAGGCGAAGTTATTGGACTTACCTCAGAAAAAACAACGATTCAGGTGTATGAGGAAACCAGTGGTTTGAAGCCGGGTGAAGTGGTTACAGGAACAGGAGCGCCGGTTTCCGTTACACTGGCTCCCGGCATCTTAAATAACATTTTTGACGGTATTGAACGTCCTTTAAGCAAGATTGCTGAGCGCAGCGGCTACTACATCAGTCGCGGTATCAGCGTGGACTCTCTGGATACTTCCAAAAAATGGAAAACACATATGACAGTAAAGAAAGGCGACCGGGTGCTTCCGGGAACCATTATCGCAGAGGTTCCTGAGACAAGAGCTATTATCCATAAGGTAATGGTGCCGCCTGAGACAGAAGGCTATGTATTAGACGTAGTGGAAGATGGGGAATATACTATTAATGAACCTCTTCTTACGCTGCAGTTGCTTGACGGGACGGAAAAGACGCTGACTATGACCCAGAAATGGCCGATCCGTGTGCCAAGACCGTCTGCAAAGCGTTATCCGGCGACCAGACCGCTGATCACAGGTCAGCGTATCCTGGATACTATGTTCCCGCTGGCAAAAGGCGGTACAGCAGCTATTCCTGGTGGTTTCGGTACAGGAAAGACTATGACACAGCATCAGATTGCAAAATGGTCTGATGCGGATGTGATTATTTACATCGGCTGCGGTGAACGTGGAAATGAGATGACTCAGGTTCTGGAAGAGTTCTCAGAGCTGATCGACCCGAAGAGCGGAAATCCTCTGATGGACCGTACCACATTGATTGCAAATACTTCCAACATGCCGGTTGCAGCCCGCGAAGCAAGTCTGTATGCAGGTGTAACACTGGCAGAGTATTACAGGGATATGGGCTATCATGTAGCCATCATGGCAGACTCTACTTCCCGTTGGGCAGAGGCGCTGCGCGAGCTTTCCGGTCGTCTGGAAGAGATGCCTGCAGAGGAAGGTTTCCCGGCTTATCTAGCATCCCGTCTGTCTTCTTTCTATGAGCGAGCAGGTATGATGCGCAATCTGAATGGTACAGAAGGTTCTGTTACTATTATCGGTGCAGTTTCTCCGCAGGGCGGCGACTTCTCCGAGCCTGTTACCCAGAATACCAAGCGTTTTGTCCGCTGCTTCTGGGGACTGGATAAAAACCTTTCTTATGCAAGACATTTCCCGGCCATCCACTGGCTCACCAGTTATTCAGAATATGTAAATGACCTGTCATCCTGGTATATTGATAACGTAGATAAGAACTTTGTAAGCGATAGAAATAAGCTGATGGCTCTACTGACCCAGGAAAGCAGTTTAATGGAAATTGTAAAGCTGATCGGTGCAGATGTGCTTCCGGATGACCAGAAGCTGATCCTGGAGATTGCTAAAGTCATACGTGTAGGTTTCCTGCAGCAGAATGCGTTCCACAAGGATGATACTTCTGTGCCTCTTGCCAAGCAGTTTAAAATGATGGAAATTATCTTATATCTGTACAAAAAGTCAAAGGCATTGATCGCCATGGGAATGCCTATGTCCGTGTTAAAAGAGGACAAGATCTTTGATAAGATCATTTCTATTAAATATGATGTTCCCAATGACCGTTTGGACATGTTTGATGATTACAAGAAACAGATTGACGCGTTTTATGAGCATGTGCTGGAGCGCAACGCATAAGGAGGACTTAAAATGGCAGTTGAATATTTAGGTTTAAGTGAGATCAATGGTCCTCTGGTAGTGTTAGAGGGCGTTCAGGGCGCAGCTTATGATGAGATCGTGGAAATGACCGTAGGCGGCGTTACAAAGAAGATTGGACGTATTATTGAGATCTACGGGGACAAGGCCATTATCCAGGTATTTGAGGGAACAGATGGCATGGCCCTTAGAAATACCCATACAAGGCTGACGGGACATCCTATGGAGATCGCCGTTTCTGAGGAAATGTTGGGTCGTACTTTTAATGGTATCGGACAGCCAATTGACGGCTTAGGAGACATTATTTCTGATATCCGTATGGATATCAACGGCCAGCCATTAAATCCGGTATCCCGTGAGTATCCGAGAAACTACATCCGCACGGGAATTTCTGCTATTGACGGACTGACTACGCTGATCCGTGGACAGAAGCTTCCTATTTTCTCCGGAAATGGTCTGCCTCATGATCAGCTGGCAGCTCAGATCGTGCAGCAGGCATCATTAGGGGATGATTCTGATGAAAAGTTTGCGATTGTATTTGGCGCCATGGGTGTTAAACATGATGTGGCTGATTTCTTCCGCCGTACTTTTGAGGAAAGCGGTGTTTCCGAGCATGTGGCTATGTTTATCAACCTGGCAAATGACCCGGTAGTAGAAAGACTGATCACACCGAAGATCGCATTAACACTGGCAGAGTATCTGGCGTATGAAAAGGGTATGCATATCCTGGTTATTTTGACGGATATGACTTCTTATGCAGAGGCACTGCGTGAGGTTTCTTCCTCTAAAGGCGAAATTCCTTCACGAAAGGGATTCCCCGGTTATCTGTACAGTGATCTTGCATCCTTATATGAGAGAGCAGGTATCGTAGCCGGAAGAAAGGGCTCTGTTACCCAGATTCCAATTTTAACTATGCCAAATGATGATATTACACACCCGATCCCTGACCTGACCGGTTATATTACAGAAGGACAGATCGTTCTGGACAGACAGTTAAACAGCCAGTCCATTTATCCGCCGATCAGCGTGCTGCCGTCTCTTTCACGTCTGATGAAGGACGGTATTGGTGAAGGATATACAAGAAAAGATCATCAGGATGTGGCAAACCAGTTGTTCTCCTGCTATGCCAAGGTAGGTGATGCAAGGGCGCTGGCATCTGTTATCGGTGAAGATGAGCTGTCTGCCATTGATAAGAAGTATCTGGAGTTTGGTAAGGCTTTTGAGGAGCATTTTATCGGTCAGGCGCCTCATGAGAACCGATCTATTATAGAGACTCTGGAGATCGGATGGAAGCTTTTACGTATGCTTCCAAGAGAGGAATTAGACCGTATTGATACCAAAGTCCTGGATCAGTACTACGAGGAGTGAGGTGAGCAGAGATGGATCCAAATACATTTCCCACAAAAGGTAATCTGATCGCCGCGAAGAACTCTCTGAAACTGGCGACTATGGGTTATGGATTAATGGATAAAAAGAGGAATATCCTGATCCGTGAACTTATGGGGCTGATCGATGAGGCAAAGGGGATTCAGTCGGAGATTGATACGGTATTCCGGTCTGCCTATGAGGCACTGCAGAGCGCCAATATTGAACTGGGCATCAATTATGTCCAGGAGATCGGAATGTCTGTTCCTGTAGACGATACAGTGAAGATCAAGGCCAGAAGTATCATGGGAACAGAGATTCCGCTGGTGCAGCATCAGGAAAAGCCCATGGAGCTGGCGTATGGCTTTAATAATACTTCCGAGGCATTGGATATCGCCAGAGAGCGGTTTGAGAGAGTGAAGGAGCTGACCATTAAGCTGTCTATGGTGGAAAATTCTGCGTACCGGCTGGCAAATTCTATTAAAAAGACTCAGAAACGGGCCAATGCCTTAAAGAACATCACCATTCCTCATTATGAAGAGTTGTCCAAGAGCATTTCCAATGCACTGGAAGAGAAGGAAAGGGAAGAATTTACCCGGCTGAAGGTCATTAAGAGGATGAAGACCGGGTGATGAAAAAACCGGAAAAACAGCCTGATGTGTTGGAATACGGGGAAAGGATATTGTATCATGTATACATTTAAAGATCTTGTGGAGATCACTGCAAAGTTGCGGGCAGAGGATGGCTGTCCATGGGACCGGGAACAGACCTTTGAGAGCCTGCGAAAATATATGCGGGAAGAGGCAGAGGAAGCGGTCCGGGCAGTGGATAACAAGGACATGGAAAATCTGTGCGAAGAACTGGGGGATGTGCTCTTTCAGGTAATGCTAAACAGTCAGATCGCAAAGGAAGATGGACTGTTTTCTGTAGATGATGTGATCGATGGAATCTGCGAAAAAATGGTGCGCAGACACCCCTGGGTATTTGGCGGTGAGAAGATAAATTCTGCCGAGGAAGGAGAGGCTATCTGGGCCTGGATAAAAATGCAGGAAAAGGCCAAAAAACCTTGACAAATCATAGCAAAGCAGATATAAATGATAGGGTATCACTGACAAGAATAAAGACGGTCCGAACCCGTTTTTTCGGATCCGGTTTAGGAGGAAAACATTGATGAACAAGACAGAGTTAATCGCAGCAGTAGCTGAGAAGGCAGAAATTTCTAAAAAGGATGCAGAAAAGGCAGTTAAGGCTTTTACTGATGCAGTAGCAGAAGAACTGGCAAAGGGCGGAAAGGTTCAGTTAGTTGGATTTGGCAACTTTGAAGTTAGTGAAAGACCGGCACGTGAAGGAAGAAACCCAAGAACCGGTGAGACCATGACCATTGCAGCTTCCAAGACACCTAAGTTCAAACCAGGTAAGGCTTTAAAGGACGAGATCAATAAGTAATTGATTTTTTGGAAAATGAGTAGGATTCCCTCCGTGAACATTGCATCATGGAGGGTTTTTTGTATTAAAATGTTAGAAAGTGTGGTTTTATGAGATTAGATAAATACCTGAAAGTATCCCGCATTATCAAAAGAAGGACCGTAGCCAATGAAGCCTGTGACAGTGGCCGTGTGATGCTCAATAATAAAGTAGCAAGAGCCAGCGCGGAGGTTAAGGTAGGCGATGTGATCGAGATCGCATTTGGCACAAAGGCTGTGAAAGTAAAAGTCACAAGCGTGCAGGATGCTATCCGTAAAGAAGACGCGAAAGAGATGTTTGAGTATCTGTAAGGTAATGGAGCCGGATACAGCTGTTTTCTGTTTGCAGCCTTGAAAAAGGCCGGTAAATAGTTTAGAATAAAAAGAAATGAATAAAAAAGATGGTGACGAACAAAATGAGCTCTTACGGAAGATCAAAGCGCGTAAAGCGTGAGAAATGGGCAAACAGAATGGCCGTGCTTGGCGTTACATTAGTTGTTCTCTGTCTTGCAGTTGCAGTAAATGCAAAGGGCGCAACCTTGAAAAAGTCGGACCTGGATTATCAGCAGAAAGAACAGCAGCTGGAGGCACAGCTGCAGGAAGAAGAAGAACGGACGAAAAAGCTGGAAGAATATAAAGTCTATGTAAAGACCAAGCAGTTTGCGGAGGAAGTTGCAAAGGAAAAACTGGGTCTGGTAAATCCGGATGAGATCCTTTTAAAGCCCAATAAGTAAAACAGAAAAATCATGAAAATATGACGGATATTTCCCTCTTGGGTGCGTATGCTGGATGTTGCGCAGATTAAGAGGGATTTTTTACGTTGTCAGGCAGAAATTAAAACTCCCTTGCATACAAGGAAAGATACGGGTATATTAAAAGTGCGCAAAAGTAAAAAGCAGCAAAAAGCAATAAAAAGCACAGGAGCCAACATAAAGCAATCATGGAAAAGCTGGAACAGAAAATAAGGCAGACTATAAAAGAACATCATATGCTGCAGCAGGGTGATCTTGTGATCATCGCGCTGTCCGGTGGGGCAGACTCTGTCTGCCTTTTAAGTGTGCTTGCCGATATGAGAGAGGAGTTTGCCCTAAAGCTTATGACGCTCCATGTACACCACGGCCTGCGTGGAGAGGAAGCAGACCGTGATGCGGAATTTTCAAAAAAGATAAGTAAAGCTTATCACGTTCCCTGTCATATGATAAAAGCAGATGTAAAACAATATGCTTCCCGGAACAGCCTGTCAGAAGAAGAGGCCGGACGCCTGATCCGGTATCAGGCTCTGGAAGAAGCTGGAAAAAACTGGGAAAAAGAAGCCAAAAGACCGGTAAAAATAGCTGTGGCCCATCACAGCCGGGATCAGGCAGAGACCATTTTGCTGAACCTGTTTCGGGGAAGCGGGCTTGGAGGTTTAAAAGGAATCCCTTATGTGCGGGAGAATATTATAAGACCTCTATTAGATGTGGAAAAAGAAGAGATATTGGCATATCTGGAAGAAAAGAAACTTTCCTGGGTCAATGATTCCAGCAATGATACAGACCATTATGCAAGAAACCGCATCCGCGGCCACATCCTTCCGGCTATTAAAGAAGAGATAACTACCGGGGCGGAAGCCGGGATACGAAGGGCCGGATATCTGGCAGGAATGGCAGACACCTATTTAAAAAAACAGGCAGAAAAATGGATACAGGAACAGGTCACATTATCAGATGATCACTGTGTGATACCGGAGAAGCCATTTAAGCAGGCAGATCCCGTGATCCGACTTTACAGCATCATGGAGCTTTTAAAACAATATGCCGGATCGGCAAAGGATTTAAGCCTGATCCATGCAGAACAGACAGAAAAGCTGTTTGAAAAGCAGACCGGCCGCCGCATCTTTCTTCCCTATCATCTTCAGGCAGAAAAAGTATATGGTGGAGTAAAAATCCGGATGTGCAGCGCAAAGAAGGAAAATGAGGCAGCAGATGCCAACGAAAAAAAATCGTTAAAAACTCCCCTTCCGGAGCCGGAATTTGAAGTTTTTTCTTACGAAAAAGCCATGGAATTTCCCCAAAAGATATATACGAAATGGTTTGACTGTGATAAAATAAAGGGCACGCCTATAATTAGGACCAGGCAGACAGGAGATTACATTACATTGTCCGGAGGCGGCAAAAAGGCGTTGCGGCGTTTTATGATCGATGAAAAAATACCTGCTAATGAACGGGATAAAATAGCCCTTCTGGCAGACGGAGACCACGTTATGTGGGTCATTGGCTGGCGGATCAGCAACTATTATAAAATAGGACCGGATACGAAACGGGTATTGCAGGTCAGGATCAAAAAGGAAGATCAATGACCGGTCAAAAGTTGAGAAATGAAAAAGATAAAGAAGATGAAAAAGATATGAAACGGAGGATAAATCATGGCAGACAAGATTCGTGTGTTATTAACAGAAGAAGAAGTAGATAAGCGGATCAACGAGGTAGCCGAGAGCATCAATAAAGATTATGCAGGAAAGAGCATTCACCTGATCTGCATTTTAAAGGGTGGTGTATTTTTTACCTGTGAGCTGGCAAAGAGACTGAACATGCCGGTCACTATGGATTTCATGTCCGTATCCAGTTATGGAGCCGGCACTGTATCCAGTGGTGTTGTCCGCATTATCAAGGACTTAGATGAACCGTTAGAGGGAAAAAATGTCTTGATCGTAGAGGATATCATTGATTCCGGACGTACTCTGTCATATCTGATTGAAGTATTAAAGCAGAGAGGACCAAAGGATATCCGTCTGTGTACCCTGCTTGACAAGCCGGAGCGCCGTGTAAAGAAGCAGGTAACCGTAGATTATACATGCTTTACGATCCCGGATGAGTTTGTAGTAGGTTATGGATTGGATTATGACCAGAAATACCGCAACCTGCCTTACATCGGAGTAGTAGAACAGGATCAGGAAGGAACGCAGGAGTAATTTTCAGATCCAGGAACATTTTTAAGGAGGCAATTCGTTGAGACAGCAGCAGACATTCAGAGGTTTTATATTTATTATCCTGATGCTGATCCTTCTTATGCTTGCCTTGCATTTTCCGTATGCAAGACAGGCACAGGCGGTGACAGCTCAGGAATTTGAGCAGATCCTAGAGAGCGCAGATGTGGCAGAGGCAGTGATCAGCCCGAATCCACAGACTCCAAGCGGATATGTGACAATTACACTGGCAGATGGTCAGACCATTCGTCAGAACGTGTCAGATGTAAAGGATGCAGAGCAGCTTTTAAAAGGCAACAACATTGATTATTCCATGGAGGAAGTACCTCAGGAGAATACACTTCTCACTGTGGTAATGCCTTTCATGCTTTCTATCGTAGTAGTGGTCGTGATCATTACCATGATGAACCGCGGGGCAGCAGGCGGCGGTTCCAATGCCAGAATGATGAATTTTGGCAGAAGCCGTGCAAGGCTCAGCCGTGACAGTAAGGTGAATTTCACGAATGTAGCAGGTCTGGCAGAGGAAAAAGAAGAGTTGGAAGAAGTAGTGGATTTCTTGAAAAATCCGCAGAAATACACCAGTGTGGGCGCCCGTATCCCAAAGGGAATGCTTTTAGTAGGCCCTCCGGGAACCGGTAAAACTCTTCTTGCAAAGGCGGTAGCCGGAGAAGCGGGAGTTCCATTTTTCTCTATTTCCGGTTCTGATTTTGTGGAAATGTTCGTAGGTGTGGGCGCATCCCGTGTACGCGACCTGTTTGAAGAAGCAAAGAAAAATGCCCCTTGTATCATCTTTATTGATGAGATTGATGCAGTGGCACGCCGCAGAGGTACTGGTATGGGCGGCGGACATGATGAGAGAGAGCAGACATTGAACCAGTTACTAGTTGAGATGGATGGTTTCGGTGTCAATGAAGGCATCATCGTTATGGCTGCTACCAACCGTGTGGATATCCTTGATCCGGCAATCCTTCGACCGGGACGTTTTGACCGCAAGGTAGCTGTAGGCCGTCCGGATGTAAAGGGAAGAGAAGAAATCTTAAAGGTACATTCCAAAGAAAAACCTTTAAGTGAAGACGTAGACCTTCACAGAGTAGCCCAGACAACTGCCGGATTTACCGGTGCAGATCTGGAAAACCTGATGAATGAGGCAGCTATCATCTCCGCAAGAGATAACCGCCGTTTCATTTGCCAGACAGATATCGACAAGGCATTTGTAAAGGTTGGTATCGGTGCTGAGAAGAAGAGCCGCGTAATTTCTGAGAAAGACAAGAAGATCACTGCTTACCATGAAGCAGGACATGCGATTTTGTTCCATGTGCTTCCTGATGTGGGGCCGGTGCATACCGTTTCTATTATCCCGACTGGTGTTGGTGCAGCCGGTTATACCATGCCCCTTCCAGGAAGAGATGAAATGTTTAATACCAAGGGAAGGATGCTTCAGAATATCATGGTAGATCTGGGCGGACGTATTGCTGAGGAGATCATTTTTAAGGATGTGACTACCGGTGCTTCTCAGGATATCAAGCAAGCAAGCAAGCTTGCCAGAGCTATGGTCACCCAGTACGGTATGTCTGATCGTGTGGGAATGATCCAGTACGGAAGTGACGATGACGAAGTGTTTATCGGTCGTGATCTGGCACATACAAAGTCTTATGGAAATGAGATCGCAGATGTCATTGACGAAGAGGTAAAGCATATTGTAGATGAATGCTACAGTAAAGCTAAAAATATCATCCTGGAACATGAGGATATACTTCATTCCTGTGCAGAACTTCTTATTGAAAAAGAGAAGATCGGACAGGAAGAATTCGAGGCACTGTTTAAAAATCACGAACCTGTCATGCATAATGACGACGAGATATAAAAAGACGGCGAAAAACTGCTGTCAATTTTGACGGTGAAAAACAGTGAAAAAAACATATCTTTGTGCACACTTTTTCAGGTAGTTATGCTATTATAATAGACGTAACCCCCCAATACATTATATAGTTTTTGCTACACCCCATAAGAAACGAAATACCTTCTCCTGAAAAGCCTGGCTACCCCGCCAGGCTTTTCGCATGTCTGAATCATGTTCCAGTATACCGGTGTGTTGCATATTTGAGAAAATTGCTTTAAAATAAGTCAGAGAGGACATATTATAATTAAAGGGGATAATATTGTGAAGAATGATACTCAGATAAGCAAAGAAGCTCTGTTTTCAGCGGAAACAGAAGATTATCGTGTGCCCATGGAGCCAGATACAGGTGATATTGTTACGGTGCGGATGCGGACTGCGAGAAATGGTGCAGATCATGTTTATTATATAGAGGATAAGAAAGCTGTTTTGATGACAAAAGCCGCTTTTGATCATCTGTTTGATTATTATGAGCATAAGATAACAGCTAAGAATGAGCAGATCCTCTATCATTTTAAGATTGAAAAGGATGGTACAGTCTGTTATTACAACCGTCTGGGTCCGTCAGATCAGGACACAGATCAGTTTGATTTTAAAATCACACCTGGTTTTCATACACCTGACTGGGCAAAGGGCGCAGTGATGTATCAGATTTTTGTGGACCGTTTCTGTAATGGCGATTCCACCAATGATGTGCAGACCTGCGAGTATGTTTACATTGGCAGACCGGTGTACCAGGTACATGACTGGAGCAGAAATCCATCTACGATGGATGTAGGCTGTTTTTATGGCGGCGACCTTCAGGGCGTGTGGGATAAACTGGATTATATCAAAAGTCTTGGTGTAGAGGTCATTTATCTGAATCCGGTGTTTGTGTCTCCTTCTAACCATAAATATGATTGTCAGGACTATGAACATATTGATCCCCATTTTGGAAGAATCGTAAAAGATGGTGGAACATTGGTTGATCAGAATGCTCAGGACAATACAAAAGCGGAACGGTATGTGGTGCGCTCTGCAGACCGTGAAAATCTGGAAGCCAGCGATACCTTTTTTGCGGAGCTTGTAAAAGAGATTCACAAGAGGGGGATGAAGGTGATCTTAGACGGTGTGTTCAATCACTGCGGTTCCTTTAATAAATGGCTGGATGCAGAGCGGATTTACGAGCGTTCCGGTGATTATGAGCCGGGGGCCTATATTTCTAAGGACAGCCCGTACAACAGTTTCTTCCATTTTCATGACGACAGTAATCAGGCGTGGCCTTTCAATAAAACCTATGACGGATGGTGGGGGCATGATACGTTGCCAAAGCTGAATTACGAAGGTTCTGATAAGCTGGTAGAATATATTTTAAATGTGGCAAGAAAATGGGTTTCTCCGCCTTACAGTGTAGATGGCTGGCGTCTGGATGTGGCGGCTGATTTGGGACATACAGCGGAATACAATCATGCATTCTGGAAAAAATTCAGAAAGGCTGTAAAAGAGGCGAATCCTCAGGCTTTGATCCTTGCAGAACATTATGGGGATCCGTCAAGCTGGCTTCAGGGGGATGAATGGGATTCGATCATGAATTACGATGCCTTTATGGAGCCGGTCACATGGTTCCTTACAGGCATGGAAAAACACAGCGACAGCTATAATGACGGACTTTATGGAAATGGACAATCCTTCTTTGATGCCATGGCTTACCATATGAGCCGGATGCAGACCAATACTGTGTTTACGGCGATGAACCAGCTGTCAAACCATGATCATTCCCGTTTTCTTACAAGGACCAATCAGGTGGTTGGCCGGATTGGCAACATGGGGCCGGAGCGGGCTTCTGAAAATGTAAAGAAGTACGTGATGAGAGAAGCTGTCATGATCCAGATGACCTGGCCGGGGGCGCCGACACTGTATTACGGCGATGAAGCCGGTGTATGCGGCTGGACGGATCCTGATAGCAGAAGAACCTATCCATGGGGTAGAGAGGATTTTGAATTAATGGAATTCCACCGCTATATGACGGGCATCCACAAGCGTATTCCAGCGTTGAAAAAAGGTGCTGTAAAGCCGTTGCTTTCCGGTAATCAGCAGGTCGTCTACGGCCGTATGTGGGGAAAATATCAGGCAGTAACGGTCATCTCAAACCTGCCGCAGTCGTCAGTTATAGAAATACCTGTATGGCAGCTGGGAGTAACTGATGAGGATATTTTAGGCCGTGCCATTTTGACGTCGGAGGACGGTTACAATGCAGGGGTCCTGTTTTATCGTGTAAAAGATGGTGTTTTAAAAGTGAAGATGCCGGCATACGGCGGTGCTGTGTTTGTTTCTCATCCGGAAGATTTTTATCCGGTTCTGGAATCCAGATTCGTAAAAGACGAGGAAGAAGAGGAAAAAGAACAGCTCGAGGACGGCGCAGACGCATAACGGACATTGCAAAAACAGACTCTTTTTGGAGTCTGTTTTTGTGCCAGGAATGCGCCCTCGCACAATGAGGAAGTTTGTTGCAAGAAAAAGACAGGACTGTTCAGTCCTGTCTAAAAAACTGCCGTAGACCGGAATCGAACCGGTACGGGTATCACTACCCACGGGATTTTAAGTCCCGGGCGTCTGCCAGTTCCGCCACTACGGCACATATTCTTTTATACATACCTATTGCTGAAATCAGAGCGCATACGTGCAAGCACTGTCACTCTTAGCAGGTATGTAAATGGGCGAAGGTGGATTCGAACCACCGAAGGCAGTGCCAGCAGATTTACAGTCTGTCCCCTTTGGCCACTCGGGAATTCGCCCATGGCTTTTTCAAGCAGTAATTATGATACCATAAGAAGACAGAAAAATCAATAGTTTTATAAAGAAAAAAATTCAAAATTTTTTGAACAAAATAAACAGAAAAATCAATTTCTGAAAATAAGAAATGTGATAAAATAAAGCTGTCCTGCAGCAATCTGCGGCTGCAGGAAATCGGATCAGAAATTGGAAAAGGTAAGCTATTAAGGTATATGTTACTGCTCATGTTTATCATGGACGAATGGCCCGGGATATGGTATAATCCATAAGATAGGCGTATTCCGTTTGTTCCAGAATACGATTGGAGGAAGGCTATGGACGAGAAAAAGAAAGTGCGGGGGAGCTTGCGCATTTATCTTCAGTGGCCTATATTTTTATCGGTACTGATGATATTGCTGACAGCTGTTGTAGGGGCAATTTCACTAAGAGCCGGCATTATAGTTTCATTTTTTACTCTTATCTATATGGGAATAGCGTTGTGGCTTTATTTTTCCAGAAGAAAAGGTATTTTAACAGGGTTGATCGCATTTTCACAGGTGTATGACCGGAGTAAGGGAAGGCTTTTAGAAGAAATGCTGGTTCCTTATTGTGTGGCAGATGTAACCGGGCGGCTTCTGTGGGTTAACCAGGAAATGGGAGCGATTCTGGGAGAAGACAAAGCAGTTATTAAAAACATCACCCAGATGTTTCCACAGATCACGAAAGAAATGCTTGCTTCCGGCGGCGAAACGGTAAGTGTACACAGTGCATTTAAAGATAAGAAGTACCGTGTGGATATGAAAGAAATCCGTACAGATGAAATGCAGGAAGCGGCAAAGGATTGCGGATTGGATGAAGATCAGTCCGTGGTTGTGGCGATTTACCTGATCGATGAGACCCAGATGCTCCTTTATAAGCAGCAGATCAATGACCAGAAACTGGTAGCAGGCCTTATTTATCTGGATAACTATGATGAGGCTTTAGAAAGTGTAGAAGAGGTACGCCGTTCTCTTTTAACTGCACTGATCGATCGAAAGATCAGCAAGTATATTTCTTCTATGAATGGTATTGTAAAGAGCATTGAGAAGGATAAATATTTCTTCGTTATCAAGCAGCAGTACATTGC
>CAVFER010000048.1:0-20025 GCA_963621525.1 bacterium
ATACTTCCTCTGGCAGTGGCTTCCCGCTTTGTCTCTGCTTTTTCGCTTACGTCTACCATAAGGGCGTTGCCGTTTTCATCAAAATGTGTAAATTCCATTTTTATTACACTCCCTTTCCGAAACCACAGTTAGGGAAAGTACAGACCGGACAGTTCAGGCATAAGCCGCCCTGACCTAATGCAGCAAGTTCCTCTGCTGTCACCTTATCGTCTGCCATCACTCTTGGAAGTACCAGATCAAAAATGGTCCTCTTTGCATACATAACACAGCCAGGAAGTCCCATGACCGCTACGGTTCTTGGATTTTCGCCCTCTGTTACCTGATAATAGGCTAACATGAACATAGCTCCCGGAAGCACCGGCGCACCGTAAGATACAATATCTGCCCCGGTATTTTTGATAGCAAGAGGTGTTTTATCATCCGGGTCCACGCTCATGCCGCCGGTACAGACTACGATATCTGCGCCTTCACGAATCATATTCAAAATGGAGTCAGTTACCTTTGTATCATCATCGTTCCAGGTTACATGATCGATAACCTCAGTATCAAACTCTGCCATTTTTCCTTCGATGACAGGTGTAAAGGTATCTTTGATCCTTCCATAGAAAACTTCATTTCCGGTGGTAATAATACCTACTTTTTTATGTTTAAATGGAAGCAGATTTAAGATAGGCTTGTTTCCGGTTGCTGCCATAGCTGCCTCTTTTGCCCTTGTCATCTTTTCTTCTTCAATGACAAGTGGGATGATACGGGTTCCTGCTAATTTGTCACCTTTTTTAACAGCGAAATTTCCGTGGCGGGTGGCGATCATCATCTGACCGAAGCCATTGACTGCCTTTAATCCCTTATTATCTACTTTTAACAGGCCGTCGCAGGCTGCAGATAACTCGATCTTCCCTTCTTTAGCCTGGGAGCGTTCCATGTTATCCCCTTTACACATGGCGCAGAGAACTTCTGCTGCATCATTTTCATGCATCATGCCTTCTTCTTTTTCCCAGACGTAAAGCTGGTCCTTTCCCACGCTTAACAGCACCGGGATATCCTCTTTTGTAACAATGTGACCCTTACGGAAAACCGCATCCTTGGTCACACCTTTAATGATCTGTGTAATATCGTGGCAGAGGACTGCTCCCTCTGCATCTACCGTTTTAATTAATTTCATGATAAATTTTTGCGTAACCTCCCGTTATTATTTTTTTTTAATAACGTACTATTAGAATAACACTATCAAAACTTTTTGTAAACCTTTTAACAAAAACTTTTGGGTAAGCAGTTCAGCCATGCGTTGAACTTCTTCCATTGCGCCGAGTACGCATCCGCGCGGAGCTTTTTTTAATTCATAGGATGCAATTTCCTATGAATTAAAAAAAGCCCTGCAGCATACGCAGCCTGCAAGACCCTCTTTCTTACCTCCGCTTTTTTGTTTTTGTCGCACCTCCATAATGCATTTTACTTACTTTTCTTCTTTGTTTTCTTCTCCAAGAAGCCGTTCAAATACCATATCATATCCGTCACTTCCATAATTTAGAGAACGGTTTACACGACTGATAGTAGCTGTAGATGCACCTGTCTTTTCTGCAATCTCCAGATAGGTTTTTCCTTCCCTGAGCATCTTTGCCACTTCGTATCGCTGTGAAAGTGACAGCAACTCATTGATCGTGCACACGTCCTCAAAAAATTTGTAGCACTCTTCCGGATCTTTCAGTGTGAGGATTGCGTCAAATAAATGATCTACAGCTTCTGTTTTGATCTTTTTATTCATATTTCCTGCTCCTTATATACGTTACCGCCCCCGGACGGTCGTTATAAAAGTTATTTGATTTTTTACGTCTGTATAATTTTAACATATTAAAGTCTGAAAGTCCATATCTAAAGTCTATATCTTTTCCTGAATCCGTGAAGTTCAGCTTTATCGAAAGGCCAGATTTAAGATAGATTCTAACCTTCAGTTGAAATAGGCCGATTTTGCTAAACTTTGAAACGTCTGCATCGTTTTTTATGTTTTCACACCTCTCTTACATAGAGTGAATGAAAGATTCACTCTTTGGAACAGCCTCAAGACGCTTTCTGATATATTCCCGCATTCCCGGATCAGTACAGTAAATATAGCATCCCTTCATTCCTCTGGTCATAAGTGTACGATAGGTATTCTTAATGATTTCATCGGCACGTTCCATCGCAGCATCCGGATTCTCTTTATACATCTTTTTGATACCTTTCAGAGACTGATCTGTCTGAGCTCGCTTAGTAAAATCAGTAACTACATGGCCATTCTCATATCTTATGTCATCACCAATGATCACTCCAACATAATCAAATTCCAACCCTTGCGTTGTATGTATACATCCAGCCTCACTCACAGAATTCTCGCTGATTGCAAATGCCTGACCATCATCTAAATTCCAGCTAATGCCAAAATCACCGATTTGTATATCATGAAAGCTTGAGTTTTTTCTGCTCTCTTTGGGCCAATTCCAGCAGTATCCAGCCAGAATTCTTGCCCGGTTTGCTGCACGATTCTTTTCGATTATGATTTTATGCATATCTGCGGGATTATCGAAAAGCTTAACCTCATAATCCAGACCATCAAGATTATAATTAGCAGTATCTCGTATTTCTAAAAGATCATCAATCCATGCCAGATAGCCATTGGAACCATTGCATCGAAACTGAGATACAAGCTCCATCTCCGTTACTTCAGATCCTTCTTCTGTGGCCCATTTTCTGATTTCTTCCACAGACCCAATGTCATCCATTGTGACTCGCTGACTTTCATCAATAAAAAATACAGTACAGCCTGCCGCATGTATAATCTCTTTGATCTGATTTTCTCCCAGGTTATGGAACATTCCTGATTTCTCATTTAAGCGATGTGCTTCATCGACCAGAAGAGTATTTATCATATTGTTCCCAACTTCCATATACATGCTGGAACCCTTGAACATATTATCTACACCACTCTTTTTTATTGTTCCTTTCAACTTGGTCGCATATACTTGTCTAGGCGCACTGTTTTTTGAAACATATTGCACAAGCTGTTCTTTTTGCGTCAGTTCTGCCAGAAGACGCACCGCAATCACACTTTTTCCGGTTCCTGGGCCACCTTTACATATAACAGTGCGTTTCTTATGATCCTTCTGACACATAGCTGACAATTTCAAAATCTCCTCATAAACAACACGCTGTTCATCGATCATAATAAACTCTTCATTCCCTTTAATCATAGAGGCAATGGCATTCTGAAGGCTCTTAGAAGGCCGTATTGCACCATGGTCAACGAAATACAATACTTCTTTCTTATCACCTGTTTTAACACATTTTTTAATCAAACTTCTTAGATCACTAACCTGTCCTTTCGTGAATGCCGGAGCTTCCGATGTATATTCCTCATACTGGCTATCATCTAATGGATCATTATCTTTCCGTATATAATTATGCAAAAAGGCGCAGGGAACGAGATTAACCTTTTTATCCTGCACAGCCGCATTATAATCCTTAATCAGCTGTGCATAAGACCATGCCTGATACGACGGATGAACTATTTTTCTCATCGCACCGCCGGTATAAGTTTCTACTAAAGCCTCTGTATTTTCAACCTTCTGCAGATGGCTCCACTGCTTCAGTTCAATAATGACCATTCCAGGATTGCCATTTTTATTGTATCCAGATATCATGAAATCCACTCGCTTTGCTGTCTGCGGAATGTTATACTCGATTGCTACTCCGGCATCCGAAGGAATTTCCGGGTCATTCATAACTTTATACATATACTGCATAGAATTATCCCAGGAAATAAATTCATTTGTAACGGTATGCCTTCCCATCTTATCGAAGATATTCTTTTCTATCTCTACAGCAATCGTATCATTCTCGACGCTATTTAAAAAATCGCTTTTTAACCCATCATAAACAATCATTCTGTTGTTCCTCCATCAGCAGCTTTCACATATGCAGTATATTTATCCGCCTTTCCATATGCTTTATCTGCCGGATACTTTCGATTATTCTCTTCCAGCTTATTATTCACGATTTCCGAAATATCCAATCCAAGATCATTCCCCATGAGAATCGAATAAATCAATACATCTGCCAGTTCCTCTTTGATTTTTGTGATTTTCTTTTCTGTGTCTGCCTCTGTGTCTGAACCAGACCACTGGAACACTTCTAATAGCTCAGCTGCCTCCAAGGAAATAGAGATTGCCAGATCCTTCGGATTATGAAACTGCTTCCAATTCCTTGCATCCCTGAACGCTACAATATTTTCTGTTAACTCTTTCATAGAATCACTCATAAAATACAACTCCTTATTCTCTGTTTTGCACAACAGCATGGGGCGAACCCGAAGGGACTTCTGAAAAATCAGCATCAAAGTTGTGGGCTTTCGCCCACGACATCATTGTAATTATAAACTAGCCCTCTGGAAAATTCCATAAATATTTCCGATTCTATCCCGGCGCAGAACACCCATCTACAAAACAAATAGTGGCAGTCGGATCAGCAATCACAATTTAAATAAAAACCGTCTGCCAAAGTGCGCAATGTTCTTAAAATCCATATATTCCCTCGCAAAAATGTGTGGTATACTAGGAAAGAACATCCTGATGCGCTTTTTAAACCGATTTGAAAGCGCACTCAAAATGTAAGGAGGATAAGATTATTCATGGAATACCGTATCGAACATGACTCCATGGGCGAGGTCCAGGTTCCGGCTGACCGTTACTGGGGCGCACAGACCCAGAGAAGCTTCCAGAACTTCCCCATTGGAACAGAAAAAATCCCTATGGAAGTAATCCGTGCTTTTGCCATTTTAAAAAAGGCAGCCGCCATTGCAAACAACCGTCTTGGTAAGCTGGATGAGAATCGTCTGGCACTAATCTCTCAGGCCTGCGATGAAATATTAGAAGGCAAGCTGGATGACAACTTCCCGCTGTCTGTATGGCAGACCGGAAGCGGCACACAGTCCAATATGAACGTAAATGAAGTGATAGCCGGACGTGGAAATGCTATTGCAGGTGAAAAGCTTCTTCACCCAAATGACCATTCCAATATGTCCCAAAGCTCCAACGATACCTTCCCAACTGCCATGCACATTGCTGCAGTCATGGAAATCGAGGACAGGCTATTTCCCGCTATTGACCGTCTCACTGATACCTTTACCAGACTGATGGCGGAAAATGAAGGGATTGTAAAAACCGGACGTACCCATCTTCAGGACGCTACTCCTATTTCCTTCTCCCAGGAGATCAGCGGTTGGAGAGAAATGCTTATCAAGTCCAAGGCAATGCTTTCTTTAAGCTTAAAAGGTCTGCACGAACTAGCTCTTGGCGGCACAGCTGTAGGAACCGGTTTAAATGCTCCTAAAGGCTTTGATACAGAGGTTGCGAAAGCAGTTGCTGAGCTGACAGGAAAAGATTTCGTCACTGCACCCAATAAATTCCATTCTCTTACCAGCAAGGACGAACTTGTCTTCGCCCACGGTGCTTTAAAGGGACTGGCTGCCGATATGATGAAAATGGCAAATGACATCCGCTGGCTGTCCAGCGGCCCCCGGTGCGGTCTCGGTGAAATCTTCATCCCTGAAAATGAACCTGGCAGTTCTATTATGCCCGGAAAAGTCAATCCGACTCAGTGTGAGTCAGTTACCATGGTATCCGTTCAAGTCATTGCCAATGACACCGCCGTAGGCATGGCTGCTTCCCAGGGCAATTTTGAGTTAAATGTATTTATGCCCGTATGCATTTACAATTTCCTCCAGTCTGTACGCCTGCTCACTGACTCATTAAATTCCTTTAATGACCGATGCGTAAGCGGCATCCGGGCAAACCGCGAAAAAATGGATGAAAACCTTCATCGCTCCCTGATGCTTGTTACCTGCTTGAATCCATATATTGGATATGAAAATGCAGCTAAGACAGCTAAGAAGGCTTATAAGGAGAATATTTCCCTGAAAGAGGCCTGCGTAGAATTAGGATTTCTCACCGCTGAGAAATTCGATGAGATTTTCCACCCGGAGCAAATGGTATATAATGGGTGAAGAAAAAAACAAGCGGCTGCGCAGCAGACATTTGTTTTTTTCGAGCCATTAACGAAGGTCCCCGCCTGCGTCAGCAGGCAGATAAGCGTGTCAGCGCGGGGGACCTGAGTGAACTTGGGTATAAATAACAAACTATATAAAATAAGGAGATACACACTATGGATATTAATCAGGCTTCCCTTCAGATGCACTATGACCTTCACGGAAAGATCGAGGTGATTTCCCGTAAAAAGATCGAGACCAGAGAAGATCTTTCCCTTGCTTACACACCAGGCGTTGCAGAGCCATGCCGGGTAATCGCAAAGGATTATGAGCAGTCCTTTAAACTGACCCGCCGTTCCAACCTGGTAGCTGTTATTACGGATGGAACTGCTGTTTTAGGACTTGGAGATATTGGTCCTGCTGCCGGTATGCCGGTTATGGAAGGAAAATGCGCCCTGTTTAAAGAATTTGCCGATGTAGACGCATTTCCACTTTGCATTGACTCCAAAGACACCGATACCATTGTTCAGACTATTTACCTGATCTCCAAGAGCTTCGGCGGTATCAACTTAGAGGATATTGCAGCTCCGAGATGCTTTGAGATCGAGCGCCGCTTAAAAGAGATGTGCGACATCCCGGTATTCCATGATGACCAGCATGGAACTGCGATCGTTGTTGCAGCTGCATTATTAAACGCAGTAAAAGTAACAAAGAAGGAAATGGGCAAGTTGAGAATTGTGATCAACGGCGCAGGCGCTGCAGGTATCGCAATTGGCAAACACCTGCTCAACATGGGCTTTGGAAATGTGATCATGTGTGATATAGGCGGTATCATATGTGAAGGGGATGAAGGCTTAAATCCAGGACAGGAAGAAATCTCCCATATCAGCAACTTAAATCATGAACATGGCAAGCTGGCTGACGCATTAAAGGGTGCTGACGCATTTATCGGCGTATCCCGTCCAAACCTGGTTACAAAGGAAATGGTTTCTACCATGAACAATGGTATCGTATTTGCCATGGCAAACCCAACTCCTGAGATTATGCCGGATGAAGCTTTAGCAGGTGGTGCTGCTGTGGTAGGTACCGGTCGTTCCGACTTTCCGAACCAGATTAACAATGTACTGGTATTCCCAGGTGTATTCAAGGGTGCTCTTTCCGTCCGTGCAAAAGAGATCACCGAATTGATGAAGCAGAGAGCTTCTTATGCCATTGCCAGCATGATCCCGGATGAAGAACTGACTGCTGAAAACATCATTGCTTCTCCATTGAATAAGAATGTGGCTGATGTAGTGGCAAAGGCCGTTGCTGATACTGCTATTGAAGAAGGGATTGCAAGAATATAAAAAGATGTAATATTGCACAAAAGATTGCGGCAGAATCATCATAAGTTCTGCCGCATTTTTTCTCCTTTATGGCAGCATTTCCCCGCTCATGCGGGATAAAAACACGATCACATAAAGGACCTTTTTCCTGTGGAGGTGGCTAGCATGAACTTCTCTACCACCAGACCAACGCCATCCTCATTGTTGGAGGCGGTAATATAGTCAGCTGCCTGCCTTACCGGAAGGACTGCATTTTCCATGGCAACACCAAGACCGGCATACTGGATCATTGTCAGATCATTATAGCCGTCTCCACAGGCGATCATCTCCTCTTTCGTCAATCCCAGATGCTGCAGCAGACGCTCCAGAGACCGGGCCTTGTCGATGCCTTTTGGAAGAACCTCTAAAAAGTATGGTTCTGAACGGTATACTGCAAAATTCTTACCCAAAGCTGCCTTTATCTTCGGCTCTACAGTCGCCAGGTAATCCCCATCATCTAAAAGGATAAATTTTGCTACAGGGAAATCTACATGTTCTTTCATGTTACCAATCTGTCGCAAAGGCAGGTGATTGATTGTTGACTCCTTGCCGGCATAAATACATGCCTCGTTGTTGGTAATAATCTCCCCGCCCTCATAGGTCAGGTAATCTACTCTGTATTCTTCTGCCAGTTCTATGATCTTTTTATTGGATTCTACAGGAAGCAGGGAAGAAAAGATTACTTCTCCTGTTTTGCAATTTGTGATCATGCCTCCGTTATAGGATAAAATATAGCTGCCAAACCGGGCCAGGTCCAGCTCTTTTGCCAGAGGTTCCACCCCTGCAGTAGGACGGCCAGATGCCAGGACTACGATCTTTCCTGCTTTTTGGGCTTTCATCAGTGCCTCTTTCGTCCTTGGTGTGATAACTTTGTCTTTATTGGTCAATGTTCCGTCCAGATCCAGGACGATAATCTTATAATCCATACTTAACCTCGCTTCATTTTTTCTTAAAAACTGCAAAAAGCAGCAAAAAGGCCGTCATAAAATGGAATCTCCACTTTATAACAGCCCAATTATAACACAGATAAGTTCTGTATCACAATCATTTACTCCATATCCGCCAAATTCTTAATCATGTCCTCTCGGAGTCTTTCCTGCACCTGCCTTTGTGGCTGATTTTCCTTGTTTTTCTTCCGAGCCATTACATGCCCAATACTTCTTCCCATTTTTCTTCTACTACCGGAATGCCTTGTTCTTTGTTCTGTTTCATGTTCAACAGTGCCATTTCTCCCGGATAGTAAACTTCTCCGCCTTCTTTTACAGGAACGGAGCTCTTTACATCTGCTACGATATTATTTACGATCTCATCGGTCAGTTCTACACTATTTGCCTTGCTTGGGTCAATGGCTATCATAATCTGGCTCAGACCAACTTCATCACCAAAGGTACCAATCTTCTGCACGGAATTCCCATCGGAAAGTACCGTTGCGATCAGGTCAAGAGCGATTGAAATACCACTTCCTTTCCAGTATCCCATCGGAAGTACTCGCCAAGTCTTCTCAATTTCGCCCGGGTCTGTAGTCAGGTTGCCCTCGGTATCATATCCGCCCGGTACCGGCAGCTGCTGTCCCTTTAAGCGGTAGTCTTCCAGTTTTCCATAAGAGAACTGAGATACAGCGCAGTCAACAACTACATGTTCTCCATTGCTTCTTGGTACTGCAAAGATCAGCGGATTGTTACCAATCTTACGATCCAGTCCGCCCCATGCAGGCATGTTTGGCATAGTATTCGACCAGCAGATACCAATGCACCCCTGATCTGCTGCCTGCCAACCATAGCTGCCACCACGCATCCAGTGGTTATTATTTCCCAGTGCAACAACACCTATGCCAAATTCCTTTGCCAGCTCTACAGCACGGTCCATAGCCATTTTTGCATTTAAAGGTCCGAAACCGCGATGTCCGTCCCAACGTTCAAAGGCACCAAAGCCCATGATCTTTTCAGCCTTTACCTTCGGATCGATCTCACCCTTCTTTAAGTATTCAATCACTCTTGGGAAACGGTTTAATCCATGAGAATACACACCGGCCATGGAGTTCTGTGCAAACAGCTCTGCAGAAGCCTTTGCATCCTCCGCCTCAAAGCCGTATTTTTTTAACACTCTCTCAAACTCGCTTACCATTACTTCATAAGGAACTCTCTTCATGATCTCTTTCTCCTTTATCTTTTATACTTTTTGTTTTTTTGCAATCGATTTCATTGTTGTAAAAAGAAAATGGTTCCTGGTGAAGAACCTTTTCTTTTTGTTGCCATGCATCCATGAAACACTGTCAGCAGCATGTTTTGTATGGAACTGCACAGCGAAATGAAGCTTTCTCGCAAACGCTATGTTGTCTCTCTCTCTTTAATATCGGTCAGAAGCATCACCTTGTGGGATACTTCTTTCTTTTCAAGAGCATCTAAAATAGCTCTTGAAGCATTCTGACTGACTTCCACCAGTTTGTTATCCAAGCTACTAAGCTTTGGTGTAACAATCTCCCCGTACATAGTATTGTCTATTCCCATGATTGCAAGATCTTGTGGAATGCATTTTCCCATTTTCTTTGCGGCTTCCAGACCACCTACTGCCAACAGGTCTGTAGTATAGATAATGCCGTCTGTTTCAGGCCGTTCTGTAAGAATCTGCTCCGTGATCGTTGCTCCTGCAACTCTCATATCCCGTAAATTGGCAAATTCTTTGTTTACTGCTGTATAGAACGGGATATCTTCTTTGGGGATCCCCTGTTCCAACATGGCTCTCATGTAGCCTTTTTGTTTATTTCGGTTGGAAGGTGTATCGGAATCTACTGCCATCACCAAATGCTTCTTTTCTTTCTTAAACATCAGTTCCGCACAGTCCTTTACTCCCCGTTCCTCATCAATCAGGATACCGTAAACATTTGGCAGATCCAGATATCCGTTTACAATGGCTACAGGAATATCCGGAAGGTGTTCCTCAATGCTCTTCTTCACTGTTTCTGTTTCAAACATAGAACCCATGAGAATGGCACCGTCCACTCTTCGCTGCTCCAGGATACGGATGTAATCCGCCTTTTTCTCATCCCTTCGTCCGGTACTCAGAGTAATACAGGTATAACCTAAAGCGGTCATCTCCTGCTCGATCACATAAGCAGATTCTGTATGATGCTCAATCCGCAGATCCTCAATCAGGATACCGATGATCTTAGAAGACTGCATCACCAGGCCTCTGGCTACTTCGTTGGGAGTATAATGATTTTCATTTAGTAATTTCTGAACCCTTTTGCGCGTCTGTGCGTTGATCCCGGGCTTATTGTTAATGACCCTGGAAACAGTACTGGCAGATACACCTGCCTGTTTTGCGATGTCATAGATCGTCATATTCCCTCTCCTGTTTCTCTGATGGTTTCATCATAAGCCTTCTTGTAAGGTTTTGTCAAGATATTTTTGCAATCGATTTCAATATTGATTACATCCCCACACAGGCAGTTAGACAGCCCATAATCTCCGCCATCTTTTTATTTCTCATCATAATCATCTAAGAACCAATGGCGTTCTCCGTCTTTTTTGTAGCAGACCACGGTGTCCAGATTTACATTTTCCACACTCTTGAAAATGTTTCCTTCTACGAATGGGTTCTTTTTCTTCATTTCACGGATCAGTTCTTTGATCTCTACGCGCTTGGAGCGGTTTTCTTCGTTGTTGCAAGTGGTACAGGTATCTGTGAACTTGCAGGCACACTGGATGAAATGAAGGTGGTTGTAATCTCTCCATGCCTTAATGTCATCTTCACGTACCAGATACAGCGGACGGATCAGTTCCATACCTTCAAAGTTAGTGCTGTGAAGTTTTGGCATCATAGTCTGGACCTGGGCGCCGTAGAGCATGCCCATGAGGATGGTCTCAATCACATCATCATAATGATGTCCCAAAGCGATTTTATTGCATCCTAACTCTTTTGCGTAGCTGTAAAGATAGCCCCGGCGCATTCTGGCGCAGAGATAGCAGGGAGACTTTTCTATGGTATATACGGCGTCAAAAATATCAGACTCAAAAATGTGGACCGGAATGCCTAATTTTCTGGCATTTTCTTCAATCACATGACGATTGTCAGGGCTGTATCCCGGGTCCATAACCAAAAATTCCACTTCAAACGGGAACTTATTGTGAAGCTTTAATTCCTGAAACAGCTTTGCCATAAGCATAGAGTCTTTTCCACCGGAAATACAGACTGCAACTTTATCTCCCTCTTTTACCAATTCATACTGTCTCACTGCTTTGGTAAATGGAGACCAGATGGTTTTGCGGAATTTCTTTCGAATACTCTGTTCCACCTGGTTTTTAATATCTTCGGCTTCCTGTCTGCGCATCTCTTCCCGCAGCCATGCAATGTAACCGCCTTCCAGACTGTAGGCGCGATATCCATCTGCTTCCAGTTCTTCTGCCGCTTCTATACTGTTGGTTCCGTGGGCACAGAATACGATTACTTTTTTTGCTTTTATGATCTGTGGATTTTCCTTCAGATTTTCCTGTAAAATATGAAGGGCTCCGGGAATGGTTCCGTACTCAAAATCACGGTCGCTTCTCATATCGATCAACTGATAACTTCCCTCTGCAAGCTCATTCAGTTTTTCTACGTTTATTTCCATGTTTGTTATAACACCTTTCTGCTTTTGAAATGATCATACAGGCAGTCAAATAGCCTGTTTTTGCACTGAACGTAACTATAACACGAATTTTCTTTTGCTTCAAGTATGTTGCAGATTCACTCCTATATCGAAGGCCGTGTTATTGATTAATTTTGTAGATATTTATAGATTTTATCTATAAATTATGCTAGACTGATTGAAAAAGGAGCCAGTAAAAATGGAATTTAAACAATTAGAGGCTTTCGTAGCCGTCGTAGATTATAAAAGCTTTTCAGAGGCAGCCAAACGCCTCTATCTGACCCAGCCAACTATCAGCTCCCATATCCATGCACTAGAAAAAGAGCTGAATTCCCGGCTTCTGATCCGCACTACCAAGCAGATGAAGGTGACGGACCGTGGAATGCAGCTCTATGAGTGCGCTGTTCATATGTTAAATATGCGGAATCAGATCACGGAAGAATTTGTAGGAAATAAATGGAAATTGATCGACGTCAGCGCATCCACCATTCCTTCTTCCTATCTTCTGCCGGAGCTGTTGTCAGAATTTTCAAAAATACAACCTGATATCCATTTCCATATCTGGCAGTCAGACAGTACCGATGCCATTGAGAAGGTGATTCAGGGAGCTGTGGATTTTGGTCTTACAGGCTCTAAGACTGATGCCGAAGACTGTTGTTTTATCCCCTTTTGCACAGATTCACTGGTTCTGGCAGCCCCGGTAACACCGGAATATCTGGAACTGGCTGAAACTTTTAAAAAAGATGAGCCTGTTACCCTCCGGCATTTTCTCTCACACCCCTTTATCCTTCGTGCCAACGGCTCCGGCACCCGCAAGGAGATTGACCTGTTTCTAGAACGTCACCAGATTGCTCTTTCGGGATTAAATATCGTTGCCCGCATGAATGACCTTGAATCTATCAAGAAATCCATTGCTTCCGGCCTTGGCATCTCCATTCTTTCTGCCCGCAGTGTAAAGGATATGGAAAGGACCCACCAGCTTCTCACCTTTCCTTTGGAGAGCGCTGCGCAGGTCCGCACATTTTATATCGTATACAGCAAAAACAGGATCTTAAAACCCTATGTAAAGCAGTTTTTAAAGTTTGTTGAGCACTTCTATAAATAGGAATAGTATCTAAAATACTACCTGCTATCTGATCCAGGCTCCGTCTGCCCCTACTTTATAGCCATCCGGTGTGGTAGCATTGGTAAGCATGACTCCGTCCTGGCCCAGGTAATACCATGTTCCGTCTGCCCCTGCTTTCCATACATTCTTTGCCAGACTTCCTGTAGAGCAGAGATAATACCATTTTCCGTCTATTTCCTTCCAGCCCTTTGCCATGTAATGGTCAGCTTCCATCCAGTAGGTCTCACCATTATCTGTGATCCATTCCCCAGATGCTTTTACCCCGTTATCTTTCACGTAATACCAGCCAGTATCATCTTTTACCCAACCCCGCTCTGTGGTAACGCCCGGGCCGCCGGTATTATTGTCAGATGCAGCATGCGCCGGTGCGCTAATCGCAGGAGTCTGATTGCTGTTCGCCTGATTGCCATTTGCAACCGTCTCCTGTGTCTGGCTTGAAGAACCATTTGAAGTATTTCCAGATGCAGGTGCCTTAGATGCGTTCTGACTTGTATTCTGCCCACTTAAAGCACCTGCCTCTGCCAGCTTAAATCCATAATCTAAAAGTGCCTTCGTATCTGTATAATGAGTAGACTGGCTTTTCATCACAACTGCGATCAGGCGCACTCCATTTCGCTCTGCTGCTGTTACTAGCGTATTTCCGGCCTTTGATGTATAACCTGTTTTTCCACCGATGATTCCCTGATAATATCTGGAATCATTTGGATTTAACATTTTGTGTCCCATGGTCACGGTCAGACCGGAAGGATTCTTCTTGGTAGACGGAAGTGTATAGGTTCTGGTAGATGCCACTGTCTTTACAATATCATTTGCAAAAGCAGCTCTGGCAATCAGCGCCATGTCATGAGGCGTTGTATAATGGTTCGAATCATTTAAACCGTGCGGGTTTGCAAAATGAGTATTGGTACAGCCTAAAGATGCTGCTTTAGCATTCATCTTCTCCGCAAAAGCGGCATTGCTGCCTGCCACATGCTCTGCAAGGGCATTTCCCACCTCATTGGCTGACTTTAGCAACAACGCGTATAGGCACTGACGTACGGTTAATGTATCTCCCTCTGTCATTCCAATGGATACTGCTCCCGATTCCAGATTGGTAGTGGCTGTTGCAGAAAAAGTAACTATATCATCCAGATTGCAGTTTTCCGCTACTAAGAGAGCTGTCATCAGTTTGGTAATGCTGGCCGGATAATACTGCGTCTCACCGTTTTGAGAAAATAATACACTGCCGTCCGCTGCATTTAAGAGAACTGCGCCCTGGGATGCAATAGTGGGCTTTGTAATGGAAGACACGTCAACCGTTGAGCTCGATGCAGTCTGGTCAGACGTATTCTGGGGGTTCGATGTTTGGGTAGACTGTGTCTCCTGAGTCTGGGTCCTGGATGTGGATGTCCCGGAATCTAAGGGAGTGATCGTCACCTGACTGGCCCATGCAGGTACAGACAGTGCCAGAATAGCGGCTGTGCAGACAGCAAGAAATGCATAATTTTTATTTTTTTTCATTGAAAATTAAAATCCTCTCTATGGTATTTGCAACAGACTCAAGTCCCATACGCTTTCGCGCTCCACTGCCGGCTATCGCAGGCTGGACCTTCGTTAATGGATCATGCTCCTTACAGTATAGCATACGCGCAGTTACAAAAAACGCCCTATTTTGTTACGATTTCTTTAAGTTTTCCCCATTCAGCACTGCTTCTGCCAGTTCATCCCCTTTGTATGCCAGTTTTAATGAAAAGAATGGGGCATTTTCCTGTAGAAGTTTTAAAAAGATTTTATCTCCTTCCCATAAATTCAGCTTTAAAAGATCCTCTTTCTTGATCCACTCCAACACACCTTCATTGCATGGGATCATTTCTCCCTCATATCCGTCTGCTGTATACAGACACATATATTCTGTATCCCAGCCTTCCGAGATAAAGGTCACGATCCCCCTGAATTTCCATGAAGTAAGGGTCAGTCCGGTCTCTTCTTTTGCTTCCCTGAGCAGACATTCCTCCGGACTTTCATTTTCTTCAAAATGACCTCCGATGCCAATCCATTTATCTTTGTTCACATCATGTTTTTTTCTGACTCTGTGAAGCATCAGATAACTGTCATCTTTTTCAATGTAACACAATGTAGTAAGTTTTGAACGTTCTCCCAATTTATGTTCCTGCTTTCTTAAATTTAAAATGTGCACCGTCTGTTTACAGCAAAAAATGTGCCGCCTACGGCGGGTCGCGAATGTGACATATTTCTTTACCGCCGCAGTGCGATCCGCGCGGAGCATTTTTGATTTCATAGGACGCAATTTACTATGAAATCGAAAAGGCCGCCGCAAACGCGGCGACCCTTAAACTTAGCCTAATCACTCCTCAATCGAATAGTTCGGAGCTTCTTTTGTAATATGGATGTCATGTGGATGGCTCTCTTTTAAGGATGCGGCAGAGATCTTAACAAATCTTCCTGTTTCCTGGAGAGTTGGGATATCCTTTGCTCCACAATAGCCCATACCGGAACGTAAACCACCTAACAGCTGGAATACAGTATCTTCTACCATACCTTTGTAAGCTACACGACCTTCTACACCTTCTGGAACCAGTTTCTTTGCATCTGTCTGGAAATAGCGATCCTTGCTTCCGTTTTCCATAGCTGCAATGGATCCCATACCACGGTATACTTTATACTTACGTCCCTGATACAACTCGAAAGCACCCGGGCTCTCGTCGCAGCCTGCAAGCATGCTTCCCATCATGCAAACACTTCCGCCTGCTGCGATGGCCTTTGTAATATCACCGGAATACTTGATACCGCCGTCTGCGATGATCGGGATACCATATTCTTTGGCAACTGCGTAGCAGTCCATAACAGCTGTGATCTGTGGAACACCGATACCTGCTACTACACGGGTAGTACAGATAGATCCCGGGCCGATACCTACCTTTACACAGTCAGCGCCGGCCTCAATCAGAGCTCTGGTAGCGTCACCGGTTGCCACATTACCTGCAATGACCTGAACATCCGGGAATGCTTCCTTAATCATCTTTACACAGCGAATAACATTTGCAGAATGACCATGAGCGGAGTCTAAAACAACAACGTCTACTTTCGCCTTAACCAGTGCTTCTACACGATCCAGAACATTAGCTGTGATACCAATAGCAGCACCACATAACAGACGTCCCTGATCGTCCTTTGCAGACAACGGATACTTAATCTGCTTTTCAATATCCTTAATTGTAATAAGACCTTTCAGGTTAAAATCATCATCTACGATCGGAAGTTTTTCTACTCTGGCCTTTGCAAGGATTGCCTTGGCCTCTGTTAAGGTAACACCTTCCTTTGCTGTAACCAGATTTTGGGAAGTCATGCATTCTCTGATCGGACGGCTGAAATCTTCCTCAAACTTTAAGTCACGATTGGTAATAATACCAACTAACTTCTTGCCCTCCGTGATCGGCACACCGGAAATACGGAACTTTGCCATCAGATCATTGGCGTCCTTTAATGTATGATCTGGGGAAAGATAAAATGGATCGGTGATAACACCGTTCTCAGAACGTTTTACACGATCTACCTCCTCAGCCTGTGCCTCAATTGACATATTCTTATGAATAATGCCGATTCCTCCCTGACGAGCCATGGCAATCGCCATACGATGCTCTGTAACTGTATCCATACCTGCACTCATAAGCGGGATGTTCAGACGAATCTTCTTAGTCAAGTGTGTACTTAAATTCACCTGATTTGGGATCACTTCTGAATAGGATGGAACTAGAAGCACATCATCAAAGGTAATGCCTTCACCGATAATCTTACCCATTCGTTTTTTCCTCTCTTTCTTCATCAATTTTTATCTGAAGGTTCAATTTAACGCCAGCGCTAAAAAAACATCGGTTTTATCAGACACTGGCGTTTTGGCCTTCTTATTAGTAACTAATACTAGCAAATTTTATATGGATTGTCAAACCCATTTACCGGAAAATATTCATTGAAATTGCTTATGATTTCTCATCAGAAAAACTTATCAGTCCCAGAGAATTTACGCAGCTTCAAGAACTTGCAGACACAGGCTGACTGCTCTACTATCTCATAAACTTACGTGGAAATACGCGCCGCATAGCCCCTTCCATCTTCTCTCCGGGTTCAAATAAGACTTTTGTAGTCACAGAACCTTTCTGGCTGATCAGGGCATAAACTTTTACGCCAGGCTGTCCGCTGGTGCAGTTTAAAACTTTCATTTCCTGCTTTTCGTAATCTTTTAATACATAGGAATCTGCCGGGGCGATCACCTGTACTTCTTCTTTTTCACAGTCAAAGACTTTTTTTCTTCTGGCTCTTCCAAGAATACTGTCTACTCCAAAACCACCGTCAGCAAAGAGATATTCATATTCTACACTTAAATTCAAAAATACAAAATACGTTGCCGCACCTGCTGCCACTAAGATCAGGATCCCCAACATGGTCTGCAGCGCTGCCAGTACAGAGGCTGCACATAAAAGGATCATAAGTATCTTTACCGGCCATGCGTAAGCAGGATCCTTTCGTTTTACCAGCCACTCAATATAATTTTCTTCCATAACTTCTGCCTTCTCCTGTTGTATTTTTTTGTCTCTTGTCTGTTAATAGTATAACCTATTTCGCCTTTGTTTTCCAGATGTTTTCAAATAATAACCTCTTTAAAAATCCTCTTGCAATCAAGCCTTTTACCTGCCCTCAGATGTTGTAAAACTTTAGCAAAAAGCCCCACTATTCAAAGATTAACAGTGAACAGTGGGGCTGTAAAGGCTATATTTCTAATTAGTACATTCCGCCCATATCAGGTGTAGCCTGAGCTGCTGGAGCCGGCTCCTTAATGGTTGCTACTACAGACTCAGTGGTCAGTAAAGTAGATGCAACGCTGTTTGCATTCTGTAATGCGCTTCTTGTAACCTTAACAGGATCCAGGATACCTGCTTCGATCATGTTTACAAATGTTTCATTATAAGCATCAAAGCCTTCGCCAACCGGGGACTCTTTTACCTTGTTTACGATAACAGCACCTTCCAGACCTGCGTTTGCTACAATGTGGAACAGAGGAGCTTCCAGAGCCTTTAAGATGATCTTAGCACCGGTCTTCTCATCGCCTTCCAGAGAATCAACAACCTTCTGAACATCAGCAGTAGCATGTGCATAAGCAGAACCGCCGCCTGCGATGATTCCTTCTTCAACAGCTGCACGGGTTGCATTTAACGCATCTTCCATACGCAGCTTTGCTTCCTTCATCTCTGTCTCTGTAGCAGCACCTACACGGATAACAGCTACGCCACCAGCTAACTTAGCCAGACGCTCCTGTAATTTCTCTCTGTCGAAATCAGAAGTGGTCTCAGCAATCTGCTTACGGATCTGAGCAACTCTTGCCGCGATTGTTTCCTTGCTGCCGTTTCCGTCAACGATAACGGTGTTCTCTTTCTGAACCTTGACAGATTTTGCACGTCCTAACTGCTCCATAGTTGCATCCTTTAATTCCAGACCAACTTCTTCGGAAATAACAGTACCGCCAGTTAAAATAGCAATATCCTGTAACATTTCTTTTCTTCTGTCGCCATAGCCAGGAGCCTTAACAGCGACTACATTGAAAGTACCTCTTAACTTGTTTACGATCAGAGTTGTAAGAGCTTCGCCTTCAACGTCTTCTGCGATGATCAGTAATCTTGCACCCATCTTTACGATCTGCTCAAGAAGTGGCAGGATCTCCTGGATGTTAGAAATCTTCTTGTCAGTGATCAGGATGTACGGATCATCCAGATTTGCTTCCATCTTATCCATATCGGTGCACATATATGCGGACAGATAACCTCTGTCAAACTGCATACCTTCTACCAGATCCAGCTCTGTCTTCATTGTCTTGGACTCTTCGATAGTGATAACACCGTCTTTTGAAACCTTTTCCATAGCGTCTGCCACCATAGCTCCTACTTCATCATCAGAAGCAGAGATAGCTGCTACTCTCGCAATCTGTACCTTTCCGCCTACCGGCTGGCTCATCTTCTTGATTGCTTCTACAGCTGCGTCGGTTGCTTTCTTCATACCTTTTCTTAAGATAATCGGGTTCGCACCTGCAGCCAGGTTCTTCATACCTTCGTTTACCATAGCCTGTGCCAGTACAGTTGCGGTAGTAGTACCATCACCAGCTACGTCATTGGTCTTGGAAGCAACTTCCTTGATCAGCTGAGCACCCATGTTCTCAAATGGATCTGCCAGTTCGATCTCTTTTGCAATGGTAACACCATCGTTTGTAATTAACGGAGCACCAAAAGACTTATCCAGAACTACGTTGCGTCCTTTCGGTCCTAATGTAACACGAACTGTATCAGCTAACTGATTTACACCTGCTTCCAGTGCCTTGCGGGCTTCTACACCATATTTAATCTGCTTTGCCATGTTTTTTTACCTCCAAACAATACTATTTCGTATTTATACTTTACTATACGGGAAACGCGAACTACACGAGAAACGCGAACTCCGCTGCGCTACGTTTGCGTAGCGAAAAATGCCTCTGGCATTTTTCTTTACTCTACAACAGCTAAAATGTCGCTCTGTTTTACGATTACGTATTTTTCTTTTTCCAGCTCTACTTCTGTACCTGAGTACTTGGAATAGATAACTTTATCTCCAGCCTTCACCTGCATGGTAACTTCCTTGCCGTCAATTACACCGCCCGGTCCCACTGCAACAACTTCCGCCTGCTGTGGTTTTTCTTTTGCTGCACCTGGAAGAACAATACCGGATGCTGTGGTCTCTTCTGCAACCAGCTGCTTTAATACAACTTTGTCAAATAATGGAACTAACTTCATAACTTGATTCCTCCTTGATCTTTAAGGTTCTCTCGGAATCTTTCTGTGCCTGATTTTGTGAGAAGATTTTTTGTCAGTTG
>CAVFER010000049.1:0-3018 GCA_963621525.1 bacterium
CTGACAAAAAATCTTCTCACAAAATCAGGCACAGAAAGATTCCGAGAGAACATTATGCAAAAAGGAGGATCGATTTGAAATGGCAGAAAGCAGCAAAATGAAAGAAATGCCGGTAAACAGGCTCATGGTGCAGATGGGGATTCCCATGATCCTGTCTATGGCATTGCAGGCAGTTTACAACATTGTAGACAGTGCCTTTGTTGGAAACATGAGGAAAGGCAGTGAAGCAGCGTTAAATGCGCTGACTCTGGTATTCCCGGTCCAGATGCTTATGGTGGCAGTGGGGATCGGAACAGGAGTAGGGACCAATGCGCTCCTTGCAAGGATATTGGGACAGGGAAACAGGAAAGAGGCAGCAAAAGTAGCTGGAAACAGTTTATTTCTTGGAGTGACCATTTATATTGTATGTCTGCTATTTGGCATTTTTGGAGTAAAGGCATACATTGCGTCCCAGACAACGGATCCCCAGGTTCTTGCCATGGGAACGGACTATTTAAGGATATGCTGTGTGGTTTCATTGGGGATCATCTTCTTTTCCTTATTTGAAAAGCTATTACAGGCAACTGGACGTTCTCTTTATTCTACCATTGGACAGGTTGTAGGAGCTGCAGTAAATATCGTTCTTGACCCCATTATGATCTATGGAATCGGGCCGGTGCCGGAAATGGGAGTAGCAGGAGCTGCTTATGCAACGGTGATCGGTCAGGTGGCATCAGCAATATTATTATTTATATTCCATATAAGATTTAATAAGGAATTTGAACATGGTGTAAGATACATGAAGCCGGATGCCAGAATCATAAAAAAGATCTATACAATCGGACTTCCTGCGATCATTGCACAGGCGCTTATGTCCATTATGGTGTATGCAATGAACCTGATCCTGAAATTTAACCCTTCAGTACAGACGGCCTATGGTCTTTTTTACAAGGTACAGCAGTTCGTATTATTTCTTGCATTTGGACTAAGAGATGCCATTACACCGATCATTGCGTTTGCCTATGGAATGAACAGCAAAAAAAGGATACAGGATGGAATCAGATATGGACTGTTTTATACGGTGATACTGATGATTGCCGGTGTAGCTATTACAGAAATATTTCCGGGAATTTTTGCAGCCTTATTTAATGCAGGACAGTCAAGAGAGTATTTTATAGGTGCCATGAGAGTTATTTCTGTCAGTTTTATTTTCGCAGGCATTAATGTAGCATATCAGGGAATTTATCAGGCATTAGACGGCGGGATCCAGTCTCTTGTGATTTCTCTGCTCAGACAGCTGGTGATCATATTACCTTTAGCCGGAATTTTCTCTGCTTTTGTGCGAAATGGTCAGCAGGGAGTTTCACTGATATGGTGGGCATTCCCTATAACAGAATTTATAGCATGTGTGGTGGGATATGTGCTTTTAAAAAGGATCATAAAAAGTCAGGTGGAAAGTTTAAGATAAAAGAAAATAGAACATACATTCGATAAAACTATAGACTGATAAAGAAAAATAAAGTATAATAAGCCTAAGAGCGTCTGCATAAGCGCAAAGCTTTAAACGGAAAGGAAGCGGAAAATATGACCTATACATGTACATATTCGTCCTCACTGGGAAATATTTTACTGGCGGCAGATGAGATTGGACTGACTGGTTTATGGTTTGAAGGAGAGAAATATTTTGCAAATACACTTCCAAAAGAAACCATTTTACAGGAGATCCCCATTTTGATTCAGGCGAAAAAATGGCTGGATGTATATTTTTCAGGGAAAGAACCGGACTTTACCCCTACGCTTCATCCGTCAGGTTCGCCATTTCGTCAGGCTGTGTGGCAGATCTTGCTGCAGATCCCTTATGGACAGACTATGACCTATGGAGAGATTGCGAAAAAACTGGCCCGGATGCAGAATGTCCCCCATATGTCCGCACAGGCTGTAGGCGGAGCAGTAGGACATAACGAAGTTTCCATTATCATTCCCTGTCATCGTGTAGTAGGGACGAATGGCAGTCTTACAGGATATGCCGGAGGAATTGAAAAGAAGGTCGCTCTGTTAAAACTGGAACATACGGATATAGATAAATTCTTTGTTCCAAAGAAGGGAACTGCACTTTAAAATAATCATAGCAACAGATCATGAAACAGAAAAAAGCAATGAACACACGCAAATTCATAGGAGCATGTGATAAGTATGAAGCTGGAAAAGTTGTGGGAGAAATATAAGGCAGATGGAGATTTTAATTTGCAGGTGTTGCCGGAACCTCTGATAAAGCGAGGCACATTAATAGAATATGAAAAGAACAGCATTCTTGTATCCAGAGGAGAACGACCAGATTATATATACTTTATAGAGGAAGGCATAGTTGCGGGAATCCGAGAGTATGCGAATGGAAGTACATATAGTTATTTTCAGCTGAATCGTACAAATGGAAGTGTGGGACTTCTGGAGTTACTTGCAGGAAAAAATAGCTACATAGCAACACTTAGTACCATCACGAAAGTGAAGGCATTACGGATAGATGCAGCATTGGTATACCAGACAATAATGGAAGACAAAGAACTTCTCAGGCAATGTATTAATCTTCTGTCAGATGACTTATACAAGCGTTCGGGAAATGATGGAATTATGTATTACATGTCTGGTCTGGACCGGGTGAGGTTCTTTTTAATTACGTATTATGAAGGACACCAGAATCAAAAAAATGAAAAGGGAGAGATACTTGTAGAGGCGGAATATCAGGATATTGCTAATGGAATAGGGATGAGTATACGGACAGTCGGAAGGAATCTTCAGAAACTGAAAGAAAGCGGCGAATTAAAAAATATACAGAAAAAAATTATTATCAGCAAATTGCAGTATGAAAAACTGCAGGCAAATATTTATTCATAATGAATAAAAACAGCAGGGATTTTGAGATGAAATTCCTGCTGTTTTTGTCTAAATTGCCATTAATTTCATGAAAGGACATATGACCTTTAGAAAGGGAAATAAAGTTTATATAATGTGTAAAAAATAAACAAATACAAAACGAGGGGG
>CAVFER010000049.1:3028-8177 GCA_963621525.1 bacterium
AAATATAAAAATGAGCAATAGATATAAAAAAGGTCTTGTTTTTGGTTCACTGAATATAGATTGTGTATATCATGTGGATCATTGCGTGAGACCTGGAGAAACAATTTCATCAGAATCTCTGACATACAATTGTGGAGGAAAAGGAATGAATCAGGCGATAGCACTGGCAAAAGCAGGTGCAGATGTAAGCATAGCCGGAAGAATAGGAGAAGATGGCATCTGGCTGAAAGAAGTATGTGAGAAGTATGGCGTACATACAAAAGAAATAATGATCACAGATTGTCCGACTGGAAAAGCAATGATTCAGGTTGATACAGAAGGGCAGAACTGTATTTTGCTTTACGCAGGTGCAAACAAAGAACAAAAGTACGAAGATATTATAAAAGTACTGGATCACTTTGAGGCAGAAGATTATCTGTTTCTGCAGAATGAAATTAATGAGATTCCATTTCTTATCAGAGAAGGACACAATCGTAATATGAAGATAGTACTGAATCCGTCACCGTTTGAGCCAGGAATTATGAATTACGGACTGGATAAACTAGACTGGCTGATTCTAAATGGAATCGAAGCAGAGCAGATGACAGGAGAAAAAGAACCGGCAAAGATGTTGGTAAAATTGCAGAATATTTGTCCGGGAGCAGGAATTATATTGACTTTCGGTGCAGATGGAGCAATGTGTATAAAAGATGGAAAGAAGTATTGGCAGAGTAGTTTTGCGTGCGAAGTAATTGACACAACGGCTGCAGGAGATACATTTACAGGATATTTCTTCTCAGAAATAATGAAGAATGAAGATCATATTGCGGAAGCATTAAAACTTGCAGCAAGGGCAGCATCTATTACTGTATCCAGACAGGGAGCAGCAGAGTCTATTCCGATGTATAGTGAATTTTAGGAATGGACAGAAAGGAAAAGAAGATGAAAAGAGGATTAAAATATGATTTCTCATTGATGGCACTTGTATTGATCCCGGTGGGTGTGTCGATCAATGTCGTGGGTTACCAGATGTCGCAGATATTAAAACTTCCGATCTTTATTGATCAGATTGGTACCATCCTGGTGTCAATGATTACGGGCCCATGGGTTGGAATGGTAACCGGATTACTTGGAAATGTAGTAAATGGGATGATTTATCCAACAGCCTTTGGATACGCGATTGTATCCATGTTAATTGGATTTGTATCAGGATTTCTCTCCAGATGGAAATGGTACAGCAATATTGTCGGTGTTGTAATCGGCTGTGCACTTCTTAACGTAGTCTCCTCTGTATCAGCCGCGGTTGTTACGGTATTCATGTTCGGAGGAGTTACAGGGGCTGGAACGGATTTTTTAACAGCCGCATTTGTTGCATCGGGACAGGCTCTTTGGAACGCTGTACTAACAACAAATGTAATTTCCGGAACGGTGAATACGATTGTCAACTTTGCAATCGCATGGATTATTGTACGAAGAATCCCGGATCGCTTTTTAGTAAAATTAAACTATGGACTTCCATATATCAAAAAGAAAGGGGCAAAAATCAATGAATAGCAGAATCGGTAAATTATATCCAACTACAAAATTTATGATTACACTGCTGGTTGTGATTATCAGTATTTTTACGCCAGGATATGTATTACAGTACATAATGTTCCCTGTATTTTTGATCATCAGCTTTATGGCAGGAACAACAAGGCAGTTTTTAAATACATTCTTTAAATCAATTTTTATTATTATCCTGTTCATATTTGCTATGCAGGTATTTATTATTACAAACGAAGATCAAACCCCAATCTGGGGATTTATTCATTTTTCACAGGCAGGACTTGCAACCAGTCTGTCTATGACATCTAAAATTACAGCAATTGCTTCTGCAATTATGACATTTTTTGAAACAACGAAAGTAAAAGATATCACTTATGCATTGGAACATGCAGGAACTCCTAGAAAAGTAACATTTTTGATTTCTTCAACAATCCAGTTGATTCCACAGATGTCAAGACTTTCCAGGACGATTACGGATGCGCAGAAATCAAGAGGAATTGAGACAGAAGGTGGATTGATGACTAGAATCAGGGCATTTGTGCCAATGCTTGGACCATTGGTACTTTCGTCGATTCAGCAGACAGAAGAACGTGTACTGGCATTGGAGTCACGGGCATTTTCAGCCAATGGCAAAAAAACTTCCATTTATGTTCTGAATAAGACAGGATTAGACATTGTATTGGAAATATTAAGCGTGATCTTGCTGATTGGATATGCTGTATGGAGGACGATGTAATGGCAGAGATTATTTTGAAAAATGTAAGTTATCAGTATCCTTTGGAAGAAAAGAAAGTGGTTCGTGATTTTACATATTGTTTTGAACAGGGAAAAGTATACGGACTGATCGGAGAAAACGAATCAGGAAAAACCACTTTGTGTAACATTATACGCGGTTTTATTCCTGAATTGTACAGAGGAAAATTAGAAGGTGAGATCCTGATCAATGGGCGTAAAATCAGTAGTTATGATCCGGGAGAACTTGCTTGTATTGCAGGCTATTCCTTCCAGAATCCATTTGTACAGATATCGGGAGTAAAAGATAACGTATATGAAGAGATTGCATATGGAATGGAGAATATCGGAGTACCATATGACCAGATGATAAAGCGAGTAAATGAACTGGTAAAAATGTTCCATCTGGAAGAACTGGTAGATAAAAATCCATATGAATTATCAGGTGGACAGAAGCAGAGAGTGGCACTGGCATCGATGATTGCGTTAGATCCGGAAGTTGTTATTATGGATGAGCCAACTTCACAGCTTGATCCAAAGAGCACGGAAGATATATTTGAAATTGTGGATATCTTAAAGAAACAGGGGAAAACAATCATTCTGATTGAGCATAAGATTGACCTGGTAGCAGAGTATTGTGATTCTATCCTTTTGATGCATCAGGGAAAACTCGTCATGCATGGAGATGCAAAAGATGTTCTGACAGATCCGAGAGTATTGGAATATGGCGGTCAGCTTCCGCAAATCGTACTTTATTTCCTGAAACAAGGAAGATTAAAGGGAAATGAAATTCCACTTACAGTGAAGGAAGCGATTGAGAAAATCGGGAAGGAGGCATAGCAGTAATGGCATACTTAGAACTTAAAAATGTAACATTTCAGTATCCTAATAGATACACAGCAGTTGAAAATGTCAGCATGGCATTCGAAAAAGGAGAAAAAGTTGCAATCATCGGACAAAATGGTGCAGGAAAGACAACCACTGCAAAACTGATGAATGGGCTGTTGCGTCCGACAAAAGGCGAAGTTCTGGTTGGCAATATAAGTACAGAGAAGTATACAACAGCGCAGATTGCAAAGAATGTGGGTTATTTATTTCAGAACCCGGATGATCAGATTTTTCAGGACAGTATCTATAAAGAAATTGCTTTTGGATTATTAAAAAGTGGAATAGGAAAGGCTGAGGTTGATAAAAAGGTAAAAGAGGCGGCAAAACTCTGCGGATTGGAGAATGTATTAGAAGAACATCCATATAATCTGTCGTATTCAAAACGGAAATTTATCACGATCGCCGCAATTGTTGCAATGGATCCGGATGTGGTAATTCTGGATGAGCCAACAGCGGGGCAAGATAGAGGTTCTACAGAAAGACTTGGAAAAATCATGAAATGGCTGACGGCAAAGAATAAGATTGTGATCACGATCACACATGATATGGAATTCGTAGTAAAAGAATTTGAAAGAGTTATTGTAATGGCGAAAAAACAGAAACGAAGAGATGCAAGTCCAAAAGAAATTTTCTGGGATGAGGAATTGTTAAAATTCAGTGATCTGAAGCAGCCATATATTTGTCAGTTCGCTAATCTTCTCGGATATAGGGACGTATTAACAATAGACGATATGATTGGAGTGACTGAAGAATGAGACAAATATGGATAGATTGTGATCCGGGACATGATGATGCGATGGCGATACTTACTGCTCTTGCGAATCCTGAAAAAATAAAGGTATTAGGAATATCTACAGTAGGAGGAAACCAGACTGTAGAAAAAGTTACTACAAATGCAAAGAACATTCTGGAATTTGTACATGCAGATATCCCGCTTGTAAAAGGGCAGGACAGACCGCTTGTAAAACCACTGAATACGGCACCAGAAGCACATGGAGACAGTGGGATGGATGGCCCCTATTTTAATGGAAATAATTATCCGGTCGTATCGGAAAATGCAGTAGATTATATGTATCATAAGATTATGAAATCGAAGGAAAAAACAACGCTTGTAGCACTGGCACCATTGACAAATCTGGCACTTCTTTTGAGAGTATATCCTAAAGTGAAAGAAAAGATAGAGTGCATCAGTATGATGGGTGGTGGTATCAGTCATGGAAATTGTACGGAACTGGCAGAATTTAACATATATGTAGATCCGGAAGCAGCACATATTGTATTCCATTCGGGAGTGCCCATTGTTATGGCGGGTCTTGATGTTACAGAGCAGGCAGCGATCACGCTGGATGAGATCAAAGCATTAAAAGATAAAGGAAAAGTCAGTCATCTGACGTATGAACTTTTGAGTTTTTATAACGATACGGGTAAACAGTTTGGTTTTACAGATAGTCCAATCCATGACCTTTGTGCTGTGGAATATCTGCTTGCACCAGAGATTTTTTCTGGAAAAAAATGTTATGTAGATATTGCAACGGATGATGGGATTTCAAGGGGACAGACATTAGCTGATCTGAGAAAAGTACCGAAGCATGATGCGAATGTGCTGGTACTTGAACATGTAGACAGAGAAAGGTTTATTGAGATATTCGTGAGGGGATTGGAAAGATTAGATGAGGAGTAATAGTAAGCATGCCGTCTAAAAAAAGGTCTGTGCAGGTATTGTGCACAGACCTTTTGGATGATACAACGAAAAACACGATATGACAAGATGAGAAAATGATAGTATCCATTTATGGACAATATAAAGCGAAAGCTGTTTATATTAAATTCCCAAGATCCTGGTAAAACCGGGGATAAGAAATATTTACGCATTCTGCCCCATTGATCTGTGTAACACCTTCTGCGCAGAGAGCCGTTACGGCAAAGGTCATGGCAATGCGGTGGTCTAAGTGGCTTTCAATCACAGCACCGTGAAGAGGTCTGCCGCCGCGGATGATCATGC
>CAVFER010000049.1:8187-19280 GCA_963621525.1 bacterium
GCCATCCTCTGTTTCTGTTACATCGGCACCCATTGCACTTAAATTTTCCACCATGACAGCAATTCGATTGGACTCTTTCACTTTTAATTCTGCGGCATCCCGGATCACCGTAGTTCCCTCTGCAAAGCAGGCCATGGCAGCGATCATAGGCAGTTCGTCAATAAGAGTCGGGATAATGCTTCCGCCGATCTCTGTTCCATGAAGAGAAGAAGCGCGGACTAAAAGATCAGCAACGGGTTCGCCTTCGTCCTCTTTTACATTTAATAAAGTAAGGTCTGCCCCCATAGCCCTGCATACATGAAGGATGCCGTCTCTGGTAGGATTGATGCCTACATTTTTGATCAGGATCTCAGAGCCGGGTACCATAAGTCCTGCAGCAATAAAGTAGGCAGCAGAAGAGATGTCTCCTGGTACATTTACCTTTACAGCGTGCAGTTCACTGGCCGGTTCAATAGTAGCAGTGGTGTCTTTGGTGGTCACATGGGCACCGAACAGATTTAACATGATCTCAGAGTGATTTCTGGATACATAAGGCTCTGTAACGGAAGTAGGTCCCTCTGCGTAAAGTCCTGCTAATAAAATAGAAGATTTAACCTGGGCAGAGGCTACTTTGGATGTATAGTGGATGCCGTGAAGGGCTTTTCCGTGGATCGCCAGAGGCGCACAGCCATTTTCGTTTACACTGACAATATCTGCGCCCATAAGAGACAGTGGTTCCATAATACGTTTCATAGGACGTTTCTGGATGGAAGCATCGCCTGTTAAAGTTACGTCAAAGTTCTGTGCAGATAAGATACCGGAGATCAAGCGGGTCGTAGTGCCGCTGTTTCCACAGTCCAGTATGGTTTCCGGTTTTTTAAGACCGTGAAGACCATTTCCATGTACCAGGACAATATCTCCTTTATTTTCAATGGATACGCCCATACGTTCAAAACAGGAGATCGTAGACAGGCAGTCAGCTCCCTGTAAAAATCCTGTGATCTCGGTAGTTCCCTTTGCAAGAGAGCCGAACATCACCGCACGGTGGGAAATGGATTTATCCCCCGGAACCGTGATCTCTCCCTTTAATGGGCCTGATTTTTTAAATTCCATATGTTTCCTCCCAGACAGGCAGACATTACAGTCTTACCATTTCGTATTTATAATATTCCAGCCGTTTCCAGGCTGCAATCATAGCTGCTTCATCATAAAATTCAATCTTTAAGGCACCTTCGCCCCGTTCTCTGTTGTTATTGATACCAATATTTTTAATACTGATGCCTTTGGCAGCCAGAATAACAGCGATGGTAGAGATCGCGCCTACCTCATCGGCCACATCCACAGAAAAAGCATAAGAAGGTTCCACGGATCCTTTGGCCCGGTCAGTAATGGTATTTCGGTAGTCTCTGGACTTTTCAAATAGTTTATAAATCGCTTCTCCCTGATGTCCCTTTATTTCAGAAAGGATGTCCTGTAGGGAACTGATATAGCGTTCTAACATATCTGCGATAGGATCCACATTGGTCATACAGATCTGCTCCCACATTTCAGGAGAGGAAGACGCAATACGTGTAATATCCTTAAAACCGCCTGCAGCTACCCGTTTCATGGTTCCGGCAGGTGAGTCTGCATCTTTTACCAGATTTACAAGGCTGGAAGCCACCAGATGAGGCAGATGACTGATCGCTGCAACTACTTTGTCATGCTCCCTGTAGTCAAGTACCAGTGGGATGGCCCCAACTGTTTGAGCCACTGCGATAATACGGTTGGTATTTTCAGAATATCCTGGTGGAATGTCACCGGTTTCTCTGCCGTTCTGTTCAAGACCTTCCGGCGGCGTAACAATATAATAAGCATTTTCAAGGAGATGATCTGTTGCATTTTCGTAGCCTGTTTTTTCAGAACCGGCCATAGGATGACCGCCTACAAAGCAGTCTGCAAGTCCCTGACGCAGGATCTCTTTGTGGATGTCCGTTTTGGTGCTTCCTACATCCGTGATCAAGGCTCCCGGTTTTAAATAGGAGCGGATCTTAGACAGATACTGTGCATTGTATTCCACCGGCGTACATAAAAAAATCAGGTCACATTCTTTTAACTGTTCGTCAATGCCCTCTAAAATAACATCTACAATGCCGTCTTTTTTTGCCTGTTCCAGTTTGGAACGGGTGCGCATATAGGCCATGATGCGGATATCCGGTCGGGCTCTTTTAATGCCCTTTGCTAAGGAACCGCCGATAAGGCCAAGGCCGATAAAGGCAATGGTTGTATCATTCATGGTAAATTTTTCCATTTTAAAATCGCTCCTTACAATACAGAATCACCTGAAAACCTTCACAAAGAAAGGCTTTCAGGTGTTTGGGCTGTGAATGATAAGTGGATAGATGGTTATCTGGCTTCAAAGGTTCTGCCAGCCAGATGCACATATGGCTTTAAGTCTGCCATTAATTTGTCAAATGCATCAAAGGTAAGAGACTGTGGACCGTCAGAAAGGGCTTTTGCCGGATCTGGATGGACCTCGATCATCAGTCCGTCTGCGCCTACTGCAACAGCGGCCTTTGCAAGAGGTTCTACATAAGCTCTTACACCGGTTGCATGGCTTGGATCTACGATCACCGGAAGATGGCTCTTCTGGCGGATCACAGGAACTGCACTGATATCCAGTGTGTTTCTGGTAGAAGTTTCGTAGGTGCGGATACCACGCTCGCATAAAACGATGTTTGGATTTCCCTCTGAAATAATGTATTCAGCTGCATTCAGCCACTCATCTATGGTAGCACATAAGCCGCGTTTTAACAATACAGGCATCCCTGATTTTCCGGCTTCTTTTAACAACTCGAAGTTTTGCATATTTCTGGCACCGATCTGGAGCATGTCTACGTATTTAACAGCAGCTTCAATGGCATGTGCGCTGGTAACTTCACAAATCACGTTCAATCCTGTTGCTTCTCTGGCTTCCTTCATATATTTTAAGCCTTCTTCTTCCAGACCCTGGAAAGAGTACGGGGAAGTACGTGGCTTGTAAGCACCGCCACGAAGGAAGGTAGCACCAGCTTTCTTTACAGCGAAAGCAGTGGACAGCAGCTGTTCCTTTGATTCGATCGCGCAGGGACCTGCCATAACAGTCATAGTTCCTGGTCCGATGTGGGTGTTGCCTACAGGAATGATGGAATCATCCGGGTGGAATTTTTTGTTGACCAGCTTGTATGACTCTGTAACTGCTACAACTTTGTCAACACCTTCGCTCATTTCAATATTGCTTCCGGCAAGTCTTGTCTTATCACCTACAACACCAACGATCGTGACCTGGGAACCCTCGGAGAGGTGGGCCTGAAGTCCTTTTGACTCAATGAGGGAAGTTACTTTTTCAACCGCTTCTTTGGAAGCCTGTGGTTTCATAATAATGATCATAGTCTGTTACACTCCTTATCCGCATAATGTTCTCTCTTAGTTTGTTTTTAAATGAATCTTCTTTGTATAATGGATATCCTGTTTTGAAAGCTTGCAGACAGTTTAATACATAAAAATGTAAAAGTCAACACTTTAATGCTTTAAACTTCAACACTTTTATGCAAATCAGTGTTTTGCGTAAAAACACAATAGCAAATTGACGGATAAAAACAGATAAAAAGAGGAATTATAGCAGTTTAAATCAAATTATCCAGAACATTTTGGAAAAATGTTGTGTAGAATTTAACAAAAAACTTGAAAATTTCAGAAAAATATAGTAGAATGTACACATGGCAAAGACGAAGCACGAATCATAGATGTTTCGCACAAATAAAGTGTACAGGAGGGAAGTTTATGAACGTATATGGTACTGAACAGATCCGCAACGTTGTATTACTTGGGCATGGAGGCGCTGGTAAGACAACCGTTGCGGAGGCAATGGCTTTGATCACAGGTGTTACCAAGCGTATGGGTAAAGTTGCTGACGGAAATACCATTAGTGATTATGACAAAGAAGAGATCAAGAGACAGTTTTCCATTTCCACCACACTGATTCCTCTGGAATATCAGGGAGAGAACGGACCGGTTAAGATCAATTTACTGGATACTCCCGGATTTTTTGACTTCGTAGGTGAAGTAGAAGAAGCGATTAGCGTTGCTGACGCAGCCATTATCGTTGTAAACTGTAAAGCAGGTATCGAGCCTGGTACAGAAAGAGCATGGGAGATGTGCGAAAAGTACAATCTGCCAAGACTGATCTTCGTTACCAATATGGACGATGATCACGCCAGCTATCGTGAGCTGGTTGTAAAGCTGGAGAAAAAATTCGGAAGAAAGATAGCTCCTTTCCAGCTTCCAATCCGTGAAAATGAAAAATTCGTAGGTTTCGTAAACGTAGTAAAGATGGCAGGCCGCCGCTTTACAAACCTCAGTGATTATGTTGAGTGTGAGATTCCTGATTATGTTCAAAAGAACTTAACTATCGCAAGAGACGCCCTCATCGAGGCAGTTGCAGAAACCAGTGAAGAATATATGGAACGTTATTTCCTGGGAGAAGAATTTACACAGGAAGAAATCTCCGGTGCATTAAGAGCACATGTTATTGAAGGTGACATCGTACCTGTTATGATGGGCTCCGGAATCAACTGCCAGGGCTTTAAGGTTCTCCTTCAGGTTATTGACAAATACTTCCCGGCACCAAATCACTTTGAATGTATCGGTGTAGACGTTTCCACAGGTGAGCGTTTCACCGCTAAATATAATGATGATGTATCCCTTTCTGCAAGAGTATTTAAGACCATCGTGGATCCATTTATCGGAAAATATTCTCTGATGAAGATCTGTACCGGTACTTTAAAGGGTGATACAGTTGTATACAATGTGAATAAAGACGCAGAAGAGAAGATCGGCAAAGTTTATGTTATGCGTGGTAAAGAAGTCATTGAAGTTCCTGAGTTAAAGGCCGGTGATATCGGTGCAGTTGCAAAACTTACTGTAACAGGAACCGGCGATACCATGGCAGTTCGTACCGCACCGATCGTTTACCATAAGCCACAGATTTCCACACCATATACATACATGGCATACAATGCAGCTAATAAGGGCGAAGATGACAAGGTTTCCACCGCATTAGCCCGTATGATGGAGGAAGATCTGACTTTACAGGTTAAGAATGATCCTGAAAACCGTCAATCTTTGATCTATGGTATCGGTGACCAGCAGCTAGATGTTGTGATAAGCAAACTGCAGACCCGTTATAAAGTAGACGTAGTTCTTTCCAAGCCGAAATTTGCTTTCCGTGAGACCTTAAGAAAGAAAGTAAAAGTACAGGGAAAACATAAGAAACAGTCTGGTGGACATGGTCAGTACGGTGATGTTATCATGGAATTTGAGCCATCCGGCGATTTAGAGACACCATACATCTTTGAAGAGAAGGTATTCGGCGGTTCTGTACCGAAGAACTACTTCCCGGCAGTAGAAAAAGGACTGCAGGAATGCGTTCAGAAGGGACCGTTGGCCGGATATCCGGTTGTTGGCTTAAAGGCTACTCTGTTAGATGGTTCCTATCATCCGGTAGACTCCTCTGAAATGGCGTTTAAGATGGCTACTATACTGGCATTTAAACAGGGCTTTATGGATGCAAACCCAGTACTCTTAGAGCCGATCGCTTCCTTAAAGGTAGTTGTTCCGGACCGCTTTACCGGTGATATCATGGGTGACTTGAACCGCAGAAGAGGTCGCGTATTAGGTATGGAATCCGATCACCATGGCAAACAGGTCATCGAAGCAGACGTTCCAATGTCTGAGCTGTTCGGCTATAACACCGACCTTCGTTCCATGACCGGTGGTTTAGGAGACTACTCCTACGAATTCAGCCGCTACGAGCAGGCTCCCGGCGATGTACAGAAGCGTGAAGTAGAAGCTAGGGCTGCTGCGAAGGAAGAATAATAAGAGGATAGATCTGGGTGTTGTGTCTTTTGTTTAATTTAAACTTTGTTTATATTATTCATCTAAAAACGTTAAAATCAGAGAGTAGTATACTAAGTGTTCCGAAAGAAAACCTTATTGCATGGAACAAATGAAATGTACTCTCGCCTTCAATAAAAAGACTGTTGCTAAACAGGTACAAAGATCGCCCACCTTTGGATCTGTCTGGCAGCAGTCTTTTTGTGTTTTAGGAAGCAATGGAAAGATGGGTTAGAAAGTCCTGGCTATGAGAGTTTAAAATTTGTTTATTTCTTTTCATAAAAATCTTTCACTCTTTTTCTTATGATAAAGCTGTCTTAAGGATAGCCCTCTAAATAAGAAAGGGAAAGAAAGGAGTTTTTATTATGAAACTGAATAAAAAAGCATTAATGATCGCAGGAACAGCAGCCATGCTTACCATAGGAGCATCCATTCCTTCATTTGCAGCAGCTGGCGGCTGGGCTACAGAAGGGGAAAACTGGTGTTATCTGGATGCCCAGGGAAACAAGATGACCAATGTGTGGAAAAAATCAGGAAATGAGTGGTATTATCTTGGCTCTGACGGCCTGATGGCAACAGATACATGGGTAGATGATACTTCTTATGTGGATATTTACGGCGTAAGGGTCACAAACCGCTGGATCTATACAGAGGCAGGAACAGACAATGCCCCTAATTCCGAAGGCGGCTGGTATTATCTGGATGCAGCAGGAAAGGCAGTAACAGACGGCTGGAAGACCATTAACAATAAAAAATACTATTTTGACTCTGACGGCACCATGAAATACGGCTGGTACACAGATGGAAGCGACACCTACTATCTGGGAGACGAAAATAATGGTGCAGCAGCCACAGGCTGGCTCTGCCTTGATTTTGACAAGGACAACCTGCCAGATGACGGAGATGTATCAGAGCAGGAGACCACAGGAAGTGATACAGCCCAATGGTTTTATTTCCTGTCAAACGGTAAAGCAGTAAAGGCAGATAATGATACTTACACCAGCAAGATCATCAGCGGAAAGAAATATTATTTTGATTCTAATGGTGTGATGCTGACAGGATGGGTATCTATGACAAGTGAAGGAGACAGCTCGGATGTAGATCCAACGGGTATTTCTTCCTTTAAATACTTTGGTGATGACAATGATGGCCAGATGAGCAAGGGATGGAAATATCTTTCCGATTTCCCGGAAGATTCCGATGATTCTTCCAGTATCGTTGAAGCCACATCCAGCAATGCGCAGCGTTACGGCAGCAGTGAAGGAAACGGCAGCTGGTATTATTTTGATACCAATGGCAAGCCAAAATATTTACGCGCAGATGCAACTTCCATGTCAAAGGCCACTGTAAGGATCAACGGACAGAGCTATTTCTTTGATGAATATGGAAAAATGCAGTATGGTTTAGTTGGCATTGACTTTGGCGACGGAACAGAGCACAGTGCTTACTTTGGAAACAGCGAATCTGACGGCAAGATGCGTACAGACAAGCAGACCGGCGTAACGGAGGACAGCGGCGACCGTTCCACCTTCTTCTTTGAGACTTCCGGCAGCGATAAGGGCGCAGGTGTTTCCGGTGACAAGAAGGGTTATCTCTATTATAATGGTAAACTGGTAACAGCGGATAAGGGAACTACCACCCAGGTATTTGAAGTAAATGATAAATTATATCTGGTCAATGAATCCGGTCAGATCCAGAAGAGCAATAAGTGCTATAAATCTGACGGGGATTACCGCTATGAAATTGCAAATGGAAAACTGTATGAAGTTGATGCAGATAAGACAAGACTGGGAGAGGTAACTTCCGGGGAAACTCTGCCGGAGATCTCATTTAAGGATACTTATCGTTTATAGTTCTTATTTATAAACATACAGATTCCATGTATAATGGATCATGTATCAATGCCTGCAGCTGTCTGTCTGGTCTGTGATCTGGACCAGACAGACCAGCGTAGTTATGAGAGACTCCAAAAGGACGTCATATAAAAAGGGGAAAACGCTATGTCTCTGAAGAAAAGAATGTTTCATTCTAATATGCTGATCCTTGGACTGGCAGTACTGGTCCTGTTTTTGACAGCAGGTTTTGTTGCGGTCATGTTTGAAGGAAAATTTGCAAGAGATTTTGAGTCCATGGAATATGCCAAACTGGATGAAAAAGTGCTCCAGGCCGTGGATATATTTGATAAGAAGATACCGAAAATAAAGCCGGAAACAGAAAGTGACCAGTGGGAAACTCTGCAAAGATGTCTGGAGGCTCAGGGGTACAACCTGACGGTTATACGAAATGGCCAGATCTTATACAAGATCAAACGGGGACACAGCCAGGGAATGCTTAAAAATTTTAAATTTGAAAATTATAAAGACGCTGCGCCCCAGGTGTATTATACCCAGGGGCTTACTGTGGTTGTACAGTATGTGCCGGAAACATTATCCTATTATTTCGCGGTAGGAGGAGAAGAGCAGGAATGGTGGATGGGACCGGTCATCCGTTCCTTTTCCACATTTTTCTATGCCTTTTTAATGCTTTTAGTGCTTATGATGTCCTTCATGCTGGTGTTAGCCGGTTATTTTTCCAGAAAAACACTGGCCCGCATTACAGATCCTTTAGAGGTCCTGGAAAAAGGGGCAGAAAGGATACGGGAAGGAAATCTGGATGTGCCGGTAGAGTATAAAGGAGATGAGGAGTTTGAAAATCTCTGCACCACATTTAATGAGATGCAGAAATCTATTCTGGATAACCAGAAGCAGCAGATCAAGAATGAACAGGCCAGAACCGATATGGTAACAGGCATTTCCCATGATCTGCGGACTCCACTTACCTCCATTCAGGGCTATATTAAAGGAATTTTAGATGGTGTGGCAGATACAAAGGAAAAACAGGACCGGTATCTTCAAACAGCCTATGATGCTACAGTGGAAATGAACATTCTTCTTCAGAAATTATTTGACTTTTCCCGTATTGAAAGCGGACAGCTGCCATTTCATGGTATAAAAGGCGATATTGGGGAGTTTGCAGCCGGATATATTGCCGGAAAAGAGAAAGCATTACAGGGCGAAGGGGTTATTTTTACCTTTTATCCGGGAGCTGAGGTTTTACCGGATGTGGTGATGGATATTGACCAGATCCGCCGTATTTTGGATAATCTTCTTGAAAACAGCCTGAAATATGTAGTAAGCCGCCCGATTATGATAGAGGTTTCTGTTTATGAAAAGGACAACGAGATCCTGATCGACTGGAAAGACAATGGAGAAGGAGTGCCGGAGGACAAGGTGGAGCACATTTTTGACCGGTTTTACCGCTGCGATGAATCACGTTCAAAGAAGGGAAGCGGCGTAGGTCTTTATGTGGTACAATGGATCATGAAACAACATGGAGGATGTGCAGAGGCCATAAATGGAAGAGGCCTGATGATAAGACTGCACATCCCGCTGGCGGATCAGACAGCAGAACGCAAAAAAACGGGATTATAGGTCCGTACCATGTAAAAATACAAAAGCAGGAGAGAAATGACGATGTCCAGGATTTTGATCGTAGAAGATGATGAAAAAATTGCTGCTTTAGAGCAGGACTATCTGGAAATGAATGAATATGAAACAAAGATCCTGGGAGATGGAACGTCCGTAATCCCAGAACTGGAAAGAGAACAGTATGATCTGCTTTTACTGGATGTAATGCTTCCAGGCTGCAGCGGTTATGATATCTGCAGAAAAATAAGAGATGAGATCGATATTCCCATTTTAATGGTAACAGCCCGTTCTGAAGGCCCGGACATTATCCGTGGACTTGGCCTGGGGGCAGATGATTATATTACAAAGCCTTTTGATCCATCCCAGCTGGTGGCAAGAGTCCGATCCCATTTAAAGCAATATGAGCGGCTTACCAGAAAGCAGGAAAAGGAGACAGATACCACAGAAAAAATAACGATTCAGAACCTGGTGATCGAACCGGGAACCTGGAAAGTTTGGAAAGGCGGGGAAGAACTCCGTCTTCCAAACCGGGAATTTGAGCTTTTGTGCTTTCTGGCAAAGCATCCCAATCTTGTATTTTCCAAAGAAAAGCTGTTTGAGGCTGTGTGGGGATATGATTTTGTATCTGACGCAGCTACTGTATCGGTACACATCAACCGCCTTCGTGAGAAAATCGAGGAAGACTCCAGAAATCCAAAGATCATAGAAACAGTCTGGGGTGCCGGATACAGACTGAACCTGTAAGGTTTGCAAAACCTGTAAAATTGAAGATAGATACTGCCTTTTCAGGCAGAAAATGAGCCTGCTGCATAACTTTCTTAAGATGATCGCAGCAGGTTTTTTAATGCCGGCCGGCTGACGTACAGGGGTTCAAAGAAATGTATCACACGTTAAAGCGATACAATATAACAGTAAAAATCCCCTTCTTACATCATGAATCACAATTAAAAAGTTGTGATAATTACAATATATAGACTGGACAAATCCTAATAATTGGTTTATAGTAAGAACCAACGACGAACAAAGCCATAAAGTAGGCAGATGAGAATGACAAAGCCCCTTTGTGAGCGGAAATCAGGAGGTAGAAAAATGGTATCATTATACGATGGTGGTATTTATCTTGTAAATGGAAAAGAGATCGTCCCAGAGAAGGAAAGTGCAAAGGTAGAAGCCCTTACAGGAAAGAAAGCAGATAAAGAAACTGCAAAAAAGAGAACCATTGCTTATTCCATTTTAAGCGCTCACAATACAGCTGATAATATGGAACATTTAAAGATCCGTTTTGACAGTATGGCATCCCATGATATTACATTTGTAGGAATTGTCCAGACAGCCAAGGCCTCCGGTATGGAAAAGTTCCCTATTCCCTACGTCCTGACCAACTGCCACAATACTCTTTGTGCAGTAGGCGGAACCATTAACGAAGATGACCACATGTTTGGTCTTTCCGCTGCAAAGAAATACGGCGGTATTTACGTTCCGCCTCATATCGCAGTGATCCATCAGTACATGAGAGAAATGATGGCAGGCTGTGGAAAGATGATCTTAGGATCTGACAGCCACACCCGCTACGGTGCTTTAGGAACCATGGCCATCGGCGAAGGCGGCGGCGAACTGGTAAAACAGCTGCTTCGTGATACATACGATGTAGCTTATCCGGGAGTCATCGCTGTTTACCTGGACGGATGTCCGAAACCTGGTACCGGCCCACAGGATATTGCACTGGCTATCATC
>CAVFER010000050.1:0-12903 GCA_963621525.1 bacterium
GAATGGAACTGTATGCAGGAGATTAAGAAAATGCTGGAATACAGGACTAGTTTTCTGGATATTTCCCATATAGATGCGAAAAGAAATAAAACAGACTGGGAAACTCTTCGTGATATCCACGTACTTCACAGCAGAACAGAAGTAATTTCTTTCCTTCAGCGGGTACTGACGCAGAGTGGAAATACACTGCGTATGTTAACAGAAGAGTTGCCAGAAGCAGTGGTAGAGATACTGGCTCAGTTTTTAAATCACAGAAACATCCGTTTTGAACATGTATTTTCCCTGAAAAAGGTACGTGAGCAGGGCGGCAGTTTATATAATCTGCGGTATATCAACCAGATCATGCCGCTGATTCGTTCAGGCGGTGAATATATTCCTTATTATGATTATGAAGAAAAGGGAAATGACCTTCTTCCCAACTGGCTGATCGGGGATAAATGGGCGGTGGGACTGTGTGGAAATATGGACAGTGGTCTGATCGTGTGGAAAGAAGAAAAGCTGGAGTATCTGAAGGAGATCTTTGAGAGAAAGAAGAAAAACAAACGTCAGCTGCTGCGCTATTTTGCAGATATAAATCAGTGGGCTGGCTGGATCGCCCAGAACAGAAATCATTACCTTACAGAGCGGGACAGTGCCAGTTTCCGTTCTCAGGAAGTCAAAAATTACTATATGGAATATGATCCATGTCTTATGCGTCAGCTTACCCGTGAAATGTTAGAGCGCCATCTGATCCTGGAAGATACAGGAAAGCAGATGGTCATAGAAAACTGGGAGCAGCGCTGCAGTCAGTTAGAACGAGAAAAAGCAGTACACATTTTTACAAAAGAAGGTCTGGAATATACAGCTGTGACAGGACGGCTTGCAGAGATCCCATCGCCTATTTATACACCTCTTACAATCAAAGAACGTCTGGAAGTGATGGAAGGGTATTTAAACTGGATCCGGCTTCAGGATGGGGATGTTTATATGTTAGATGACAGCCAGTTAAGTCTGCCGAGAGGAATTTTTGTATATTCTACCGTTTCTATGGTGGACAACGAGATTACATTCTGCATCGGGACGGGCGGTGCAGCATATTGTTCTATTTATGAACAGGGAGTAGCTGAAAAACTGAATCGTTTCTGTCATATGTTAGAAGAAGGGGAAATGGTGTGCTCTAAAGAAGAGTGTATCCAGTTTATCAGAGGGCAGATCAGCCGGCTGCAGGCTAAGCTGAATAACGAATAGAAATAATTTAAGACAGTTAGACAGGTAACCGCGAAAAATAAAACGATTGCTTGTCTAATTTTTATGCCCTGATTGATGGGAAATATAGGTAATGATAAACTGTACCTAAGAATTTGTCGAAAAAAGACAGATAAAACATCGGGGGAGGGAAACAAACCTTATGGTAAAAAAGCAGCTTATCCTGGCAGATCGGGATGAATTATATCTTACAAATCTATCCAATTATTTTATGGAGAAAAATCCACAGCTGGAACAGAATATATTCACCAAAAAAGAAAAATTAACAGAGTATCTGGAAAATGGAGGCCAAGGGGATATCCTTGCAGTGGACGAGGGCTTTGCAGATGCAAAACTGCAGGCTCTTGCAGCTGATATGACGAAGGTCGTTCTGTCTTCTTCTATGGAACCAGTAGAGGGATACGAGGTTGTAAAGAAATATCAGAAATCAGAAAGCCTGCTAAATGAGATTCTGTTAAAATACGCAGAGTCTACGGGGAAAACCGATGTAATCCGTGGAAAGAGCAATACCAGGGCAGTTGCTTTTTACAGTCCGGCAGGAGGAAGTGGAAAAACCACCTTGTCACTGGCTATGGCATCTGCCTGTGCGGCAGCAGGGCTTCGCACATTTTATCTGAATTTAGAAGAAATTGACTCTGTAAAAGGAACGTTGGTACCTTCTGCAGGTACTCTTTCTGATGTATTTCTTGCATTAAAGACAAAAGACATGAACGTAGGTGTGAAGCTGGCAGCCTGCGCAGTACAGGAGCGGACCGGCGGTTTTTATTATCTGTCAGGTGTAGAAAGTATATCAGAATATGAAGAGATCACAGGCGATGAGATCCGGCGCCTTATAGAGACCATAGGCAGCCTTTCCGAGTATGATGTGGTATGCATTGATACTTCTTCCAGCTTCTCAGAAAAGACTCTTGCTGTATTAAAAGAAGCAGATGTCATATTTGTACCAGTACTTTCAGAGGAAAACTCCACTGCAAAAATGATCCGTTTCTTAGATGAAGCTTCTCTTCACGAAAGTTACAACGAAATATTTAAGAAAATGACCCTTGTGGTGAACCAGTCAGCTGTTTCAGGAGTGGGAAAAGAACTGCTGGAAAGTGGATTATTAAATCGTATTCCATGCAGTGGCGCAGTAGCAGCGTCCCCAGTTTTTAGGAAATACAGTGATATCATCCGCTCCGGCAGTCTGTTAAGACAGACCTTAGATCCTATGATCCAGTCAATTTCCGGAGAACAGGGAGGTCAGAGCTTATGATCGAAGATATGCAGCAATGGATCCGGCAGATCCGTGAGATCGTATCTAACCGCCTGGATCTGACCCGCAATATCAGCGATGATGAGATCCGTGAAGTGATCTCAGAGATCGTTATGGAACAGTCCAGACAGCAGTACATGAGCCTGAATGAGAAAAAAATTCTTATGGAAGGCGTTTTTAACTCCATGCGTGGTCTGGATGTACTGCAGCCCTTAGTAGATGATCCAAGCATTACCGAAATCATGATTAATGGTCCACACAATGTATTTGTGGAGCAGAACGGCAGACTTTATAAGAAAGATGTCAGCTTTGGAACCAATGAAAAACTGGAAAATGTTATTTTGAATATTGTATCCAAAGTAAACCGTACTGTAAATGAGGCCAATCCCATTGTAGATGCCAGATTGCTAGACGGCTCCCGTGTAAACGTAGTGCTTCCGCCGATTGCACTGGACGGCCCTACAGTGACCATTCGTAAATTCCCGGAAGATCCTATGACTATGGAAAAGCTGATCTCCTATGGTTCTATTACACCGGAGGTGGCAGAGCTTCTAGAGCGCATGGTGCGGGCAAAATATAACATTTTTATCAGTGGAGGCACCGGTTCAGGAAAGACCACCTTTTTGAATGCTCTTTCTAACTATATCCCAAAGGATGAGCGAGTTATTACCATTGAGGACTCTGCAGAGCTTCAGATCAAAGGGGTTGCCAACCTGGTGCGTATGGAGACACGAAACGCAAATATGGAAGGAAAAGGAGAGGTGACCATCCGTGATCTGATCCGTTCCTCCCTGCGTATGAGACCGGAACGCATTGTAGTTGGTGAGGTCCGTGGCGGAGAAGCACTGGATATGCTTCAGGCCATGAATACAGGCCATGACGGTTCCCTTTCTACCGGCCACTCTAATTCTACAAAGGATATGCTTTCCCGACTGGAGACAATGGTCATTTCCGGAAATAATATTCCAATCGATGCTATACGGCAGCAGATCGCATCGGCGATTGATATTATTATCCAGCTGTCAAGACTTCGCGATAAATCCAGAAGGACGTTAGAGATCACAGAGGTTGTGGATTATGTAGACGGGAAATTTATATTAAATCCTCTTTATAAATTTGTGGAGCATGGAGAAGACAAAAATGGCCGCATTATAGGCGGTCTGGAACGGACAGAAAATCCTATGAAGAATACGTATAAATTCCACATGGCGGGATTGTCCGATAAAGTTTAGAGAGGAGTAATGTATGTTTGGAAAGAAAAAACAGGCAGAAGAAATGGTGCTGCGGGAAGACGGCCTGACAGATTATGACGTGTATGTCATGACAAAGTCAGAGAAAATATTCACCATTGTAGTGGCAGCAATTGCCTTGTTTGGCATTGGATATGTGTTTTACCATAGTCTGATCCTGTCGGCATTATTAGCGCTGTTTGCAGTAAAAGCACCGAAGATCAGGACCAGGCAGATCATTGATAAAAGAAAAAATCAGCTGTCCCTGCAGTTTAAGGATATGCTGTATTCCCTGTCATCTGCATTATCCGTGGGAAAATCTGTTGAGACAGGCATCCGGGATTCTCTTCAGGATCTGCAGGTTATTTATCCGGATCCGGAGACAGATATTTTAGTGGAGCTGGGGCTGATCCTGCGGGGACTGGGAATGAACAATACCATAGAAGATATGTTCGGACAGTTTGCTGGGAGGGCGCATCTGGAAGATATTGATAATTTCGTGGACATTTTCGTTACCTGCAAGCGTACCGGCGGCGATCTGATCGAGGTTATGCGTTCTACTTCTAATACCATTGGTGACAAGATCGAGGTAAAACAGGAGATCGAGACCATGATATCTGGAAAGAAATACGAATTTAACTTTTTAATGATATTGCCGGTAATCATGGTACTGTTCCTGACACTGACTTCCGGAGATTACATGACCCCTGTATTTACAACCATTGTAGGCCGGATCGCCATGACAGCGGCCATTGCTATTTTCGCTCTGGCCTATGCAGTGGGTTCTAAGATCATGAAGATCAACATTTAAGGGAAAGGAAAGAGGAGCAACAATATGATCTTAAAGATTTTTTCAATCCTGATCTGCGTTATATTTGTGGGAAATTTCCTTCTCTGTTATCTCAGATCTAAGGGAAAATATGATGAATACATGGAATATGTGGATAAAGAGGAATATGGGCTGAAGGATTTCATCCCCCTGGGTCTTTTAAAAGCAGAAAGCACCTGGACGGAAAAGATCACGCCTATGCAGTTAAAAACGATCCTTGCTTCCCATAACAATCAGGTATACCAGAAAGTCCTGGAGCTTCATGGTCCGAAAGATGTGGAATTTTATTACTACATACATAGCGGATACCGGCTGACAGCAGCGATCCTTGCATCTGCTATGGCAGCAATCATGGGAATGATCATGTCTGTGCAGGGAGATACAGGCAATGGGGCGCTTTTAAGTGTGATTGCCATTGCAGCGGCGTTTGCAGTGCCATTTCTGGTAGATACCAGCTTAAAAGAGTCTATCGAGAAACGCCGCCGTTCCATTCAAATGGAATTTCCAGAATTTGTAAATAAACTGACGCTTCTGGTAAACGCAGGCATGACCATCTCCAAAGCCTGGGAAAAGATCATCAATGAAAATAAGAAAGAACATATTTTATATGATGAAATGCGGTATTCCTTAATGGAGATCAAGGCCGGTAAACCGGAAGCAGTTGCCTATGAAGAATTTGCAAGACGATGCCGTGTGAAGGAAGTGACCAAGTTTGTATCCGTGATCGTTATGAATTTAAAACGGGGCGGCTCCGAGGTAGTTCCGGTATTAAAAGCTCAGGGAAATGAATGCTGGGAAATGCGAAAGAACGCGGCCAGACAGTTAGGAGAAGAAGCCAGCACCAAGATACTGATCCCGCTGATGATCATGTTTATGGGTATTGTGCTGATCGTATCTACACCGGCGGTTTTAAGTATGACTTCCGGTATGTAGGAATGTAGTGAAAAAATAGTTAAATTTATCCTGCAACAAGGGTATTTTTATAAAATTTATGAAGGAGGTAGAAGTATGGAAATGCTGAAACGCTTTTACAGCGAAGAAGAAGGAATGGGAACTGTGGAGATCGTTATGATCATTGCGGCTCTGATGTGCATTGCGCTGCTGTTCAGAGAGAAACTGGGTAAATTTGCGAAGGGTTTAATGGACCAAATTTTTGATCAGAGTTTCATTGATAATACAGACCCAAATAAACAGCCTGAATAAACTGATGAATTGAAGCTGAAATTTGAATTAGCTTATCAGAATACAGGTATAAGCTACCTGTGCCACAAATCCTCTGAGAAGGGAACACTGCCTTATTGCAGCGATTTCCTTCTCATAACCAGGAGAATGTATCTATGCAAAACAAACAAAAGTCCCCATGTAGTTTATGGGCAAACCTAAAACATAAAAAAGACCAGTTAAAACAACAATTAAAAGAAGATCAGGACGGCTATCTCACCATAGAGATAACCATTGTATTTACTTCGTTGTTTTTTTCACTCCTGCTTATGCTTTTTATGGGAATGATCCTGTATCAGGAGGTAAACGTGCAGAGCCTTGCAATACGTACTTCAGAGAGAGGTTCTGTGATATACAGTTCCCGTGTGTCAGATATGACCACCGGGGAGAAAACATTGGCTGATTTTAAAATAAGGGATCCATACAGAAATGTTCCCTTTATGGATAACGGAAATAAGAAGGAATATAAAACCCTTTTAAATACATATGTAGACAAAAATCTGGGAAGATACAGTATTTTAAACGGAGTCATAAATAACCAGAATGATTATGTGACTATAAAAGATAATCTGCTTTCAAAAAAGATTATAGTGAGCATCAAGGCGGGATATACAATGCCTGTAGATTCGATCCCTAAAATGTTTGGACGGAGCGGTCTTTTTGATGTCAACACCACAGCCATTTCCGCAGTGGTAGACGCACCGGATTTTGTCCGCAACGTGGACATTGCCACAGATGTGTTCAAACAGACCAAGCTTTTTGGAACAGTGGATAATGGCTATGGAAAGATAAAGGCAGCCATAGAGAAAATAAAAGAACTGCTGAAGTAACCAGCATAGAAATCATAGAAATACATGCCCGGGTGTGAGAATGTCCGGGGAACGTGAGAGAAAAACGGGGGAAGAGTGGATGAAGTTTTTTGAAAATAAAAGGAACAGAGGAGCCGTTTCTATTTTTCTGGTGATGATCCTGCTTCCTACTATGCTGTTATGTGCAGTTCTTATTGACGGCAGCCGTGTGGCCAGCGCCAGAGCCATGACCCAGGAGGCAGCGGATCTGGCAGCTACCAGCGCCCTTGCCGTTTACAACCAGAAATTAAAAGACGATTATGGTCTGTTTGCGGTAAAAGAACCGGAAAAATTGGAAAAGATCTATAAAGAAAGCCTGGAAGCCACATTACTGGCATCCGGGCTTTCAGAGGATGAAGCTTATTCTGAAAAGCTTTGGGGGATCATGAAGGATACAGTAGGGCTGAATAATCCTTATGAAGGGAAAAACTTCTTAAATCTGTATGATTTTAAGGTGGACAGCTGTAAAGTAGAGTCCAAATATCCACTGGCAGAAAAGGATGTCCTTCAGAACCAGATGGTAGAATACGCAAAATACAGAGGCATTTATATTATGGCGGACCGCCTAAGCATCTTGTCCAATCTGGGTTCTGCAAAGAAACAGGCAGAAGAGACGAAAGAAGCCACAGAAGTCATGGAAGACAAGATGACGGTGGATGAAAGCAATGCAGAGGCAGACCAGGCACTGGCAGATCTAATGGAAAGTGTTTCTAATCTGAATGAGTCTGTAGCAACCGTCAGTTATATGAAAGAGCGGTATTTTATCGTTCTTCCTGAATATATGGAAAAAATAAAACTGGAAAATACAGATATAGAAGGGGAGTATGACGAAGAAAAAGTCAGAGAATATGACGATATTTTAGATTCTGCTTCTGATATGGGCCAGCTGCCTCAGGTCGTAGCGGTAACTGTATTATATCAGGCAAAAGATGCCAAAAGTAAGCTGGAGGCAGCTGTAAAACGGTTAAAGCAGTTCCAGGAAGAAAACAAGAGCAAAAGCCAGAACAATGAGGCGGTAGCAGGTCTGGTAGAGGACGCAGGAAAAGAAATGGACTATTATCAGAACACCTGCCTTCCTCTGGTAGAAAAAATCCTTTCAGATAGTACCATAGACCAGATATCAAAAGATACAGAGCTTGGGTCACGTATAAAAGCAGCTATGGATAAGATTGAAACCGCAGTAAAACGCTATATCCAGGATCTGGCAGATCAGGCAGAAGAAGCAGCAGATGATGAGTCTGACGACAGTGACGGAGAGGACGAGGAGGAGAACCTGGAATATTATTACTATTATCTGGATCTTTCCAGCTATGAAGAAAATCCAAGTACTGTAATAAGCGGCGGTTCCAATGCGAAAAAATATTATCGCCCGGCTATAACGGAGCTTATCAAATATTTTGAAGATAAGTCCTGGCCGTGTACTACCCCGGCCTATGAAAAGCAGAATGATGACAGCAAAAAAGATAAGATCGATCAGGATTTTGCGTCAAAAGAGTCCAGCAAAGAGGACGAAAGCAAGAAAGAGGATGGTGGACCGGAAAGAGGAGAGATAAAGTCAGATTATTATAAGGACCGCCCTTCTAAGACTTATGTATCAGAGGCAGGCGCTGGTCAGGCAGGCGGTTTCTATAACGAGAAAGCCGATCTTTCCGGTGCAAAATCGGCTCTTAAAGGAGGAGAGAACAGTATGCTCCTTCAGGCGGCAGAGGCAACCAGAGATGAGGTTTTAAGTCTGTCCTACATGTTTGGAACCTTTAAGACCCGTATGACCGGTATTGCTAAGTTCTCTAAAAAGGGAATGTCCCAGACAGAAAAGGACAACAAATATATGCCTGCGTGGCGATATGCTCATGATGATGGCGAGATCGATATGCGTTTTTCACCGAAAAAAGACCGGAAAACGGTTTTAAGAAGCGAGATCGAATATATCATTTATGGAAACAGGACGGATCTGGAAAATGAGTCAGCAGTATATGCAACGATCTTTGCAGAGCGGCTGGCGTTTAATGTCTGGGCTATGTACAGAGAGAAAGGTACCATCAATCCGTCCTGTCATGCAGCAGCTGCAGCGGCAAGCGCAGCATTAGCAGTGCTTGGAATTACAGTACCGGAACAGGTGTTTTTCTGGATATTCCTTACTGCATGGGCTACTGCAGAAACCAGTCTGGAAATGCATTATCTCATTGACTGCGGCTATAAGATACCTTTTATGAAAACGGAAAAGAATATTTTACTAAAAGACATTCCAACAGGAGACGGACCTATCGATAATTATGGGGACCCTAAAAAGGGACTTTTTGTTACCTATGAGGATTATCTTCTGATCATGCTTTTACTGAAATTTCCAGAGACACGTATCATGCGATCGGCGGATCTGATCGAGGTAAATATGAAAAATAATGGTGAGGAAAGCTTTGCCATGAATAATGCATTTACTTATCTGAAGGCAGACTCCCAGATGTCAATCCGCTATCTGTTTGGAAGCACCGCTCCTTTTAAAGCGGATTATGAAGCAAATGGCGTTACAGGGCGGATCAAGTATAGTAATACGATCTATCAGGGGTATTAAGATATGGAGCAGAGAAAAAGAATGATGTTAAAAAAACAAAAGGGCGCGTTGACCATTGAAGCCAGCATTTCCTATTCCATTTTCCTTATGATCATTGTGACACTGCTGTATCTCATGCGTGTGGTGTACGCCTATGGCTTGGTGCAGCATGCAGTGAGCCAGACAGCCAAGGAATTGTCCATGTATACCTATGTGTATCATGTTTCCGGCGTTTCCGGGCTTTATGATGATCTGCAAAGCGCAACTTCCGGGCGCAAGGATCAGTTTAATACAGATGCGGAAAGCATTGTAAAGCTGTACGAGATCTTAGAAGGCGGTAAATTTGATGAATTAAATGACTACAGTTATGAAGGAAGCACCAATCCCAAAGATATATTAAAGGACGTGATCGGGGCAGTTGCCAATGAAGCAGCAGGAGATGCCCACAACCAGGCATGGACACTGGTAGCAAGGCCGATGATCGCCGGGTATATCGGGGCGGACTCCAAAGGCAATTCTGCAGATGAACGTTTGCAGAAGCTTCGTGTGATCGGAGGTTTAAAGGGGATCGACCTTTCTTCTTCTAAGTTTTTTGAAAATGGCACCACCATTGATATTGTGGCCTGCTATACCATTGACCCCATTCTTCCTATTAAGATATTGCCGGAATTAAATCTGTGCAATCGGGCTACTGTACGGGGAATGAGAGGATCATCTATCTTCTGATGAGCAGGAAGCACATGACGACCACAGATCTGAGGACAGAAAATGAATGAACTGAAAATTGCAGCTTTTATATTTGTGGCTGTGTTAAATGGGATGAAAACAGTATATGGGTCAGAGATATGCAAAGAACAGGAAAAACCATTCTGGAATGTATGGAACTGCCGGTGGCTGTATATCAGCGGGGCAGTCAGCCTGGGAGTTTTTGCTCTGATCTATTACCTGGGAAAAGGCCAGCTGTATTATCTGCGGTATGTAGATCTTTTGTATACCTATCTGCTGTTGGCAGCTGTGGATTTTAAGGCGCGGATCGTGCCGGATAAGATCCTGGTCCTGTTTTTAGCGGGTCAGCTTCTTATGGCTGGAGCAGAAGGCATGACTGTGCTTACAGCCGGGCTTTTAGGGGGCCTTGTTTTTGGAGCAGTCATTCTCCTGGTAGCAGCTACTTCCAATGGGAAAATGGGGCTGGGAGACGGAAAGCTTTTAGCAGCGACAGCTATTGCAGCCGGGTGGAGTTATACCTTGTGCATTTTGTGCATTGCTATGGGACTGTTTTTAGTATGCGGGGTGTGGAAAATATTGTTTCGCCACCTGTCCATGAAAGAAGAAATGCCATTTGTCCCCTTTTTATTTCTGGGAACAGTGATCTATTTTATATGGTTTTAAAAGCTAGAAATATTCCGAGAGAATAGGAAAGATAAACGGAGGTAGAGAGTATGTTGTCACAAGTACAGATTTCTTATGAAAATATGGGCGCGTCCAGTTATCTGGCGGCGGCTTTTTCGCCCCAGGCAGGTCTTGTGAATTATCAGCTGGAGATGCTGGCGGCAAATGAGATCAGCCATTTTCTTCCAGTGACCAAACGGGTCATGAATGGAGAAACAGTGGCCTATTATAACATTTCTTCTAAGATCGCCTTAAGCCAGATCCTTGGCAGAAGGAAACTTTCAAAAATGGAACTGGTCCAGATCTTAAAAGGTTTTTTAAGCGCTGCAGAGGACGGAGAGCAGTATCAGCTTCCTGCAGGTGGACTTGTAATGGAAGCAGATTATATTTTTGTAGATCCTTCTGCTATGGAGCCGTCCTTTGTGTATCTTCCTGTAAGCGTGCCTCAGGAAAAGGGAGTAAAGGAGCTGGTGCTTTCTTTTGTAATGGAAGGAAAGATCGAGCTGACAGGTGACAATTTCGTCCAGCTGTTACTGGAAGCTGTAAATAAGCAGCCTTTCAGGCTGGAAGATTTAAAACAGGTGTTAGACCAGGTTCAGGGAATGCCACAGAGAGCTAAAAGTCCGGTTCAGGGATTTCCGCAGTCGGCATCCATTCCAGGTTCTCAGCCTGTACCACCGGTTCAGACAGCGCAGGCACCTCAGCCGGCTGTGCCAGTCCAGCCAGCTATGCCCGTCCAGCCAGTACCACCTGTGCAGCCTGCAAGACCAGTATCCGCTCCAGCATCAGGAGCAACATCTGACAGCTCACTTCCACCTGCACCGGAAAATAAAAAGGGAAAATTTGGAAAACCGTCCTTAAAGGGACAGAAGAAAGAAAAAGCAAAGGAAAAGACAAAGCCTGCAAAGGAAACAGCAGCTGTAGAAGAGGACGGCTTTGATCCGGAAAAGGCAAAGAAGAAGTTTCTGCTGCCTCAGGCTGTTATCATGGTAGCAGTAGCGGTGCTGGTATCCTTTGGGGCATTTACAGACGAATACGGAGATATTGCAGTAACAAATATCCTGGCAGTGGTCCTGATCCTGGCAGTGACAGAAGTGATCCTTTACAGGGAAGCTTATGTAAACAGCCGCAAAAAGGGCAATAAGAAGACGGATAAGAAAGCAGATAAGAAAGCGGCACAGAAGAATGTTGGAAAGAAACCGGCGGCGCCTGGAATGCCAGGAGCAAAACCGACAGCACCGTCCGGCTTTGGAAATGCAGGTTCTCGTCCGGCAATACCTTCACAGTCTGGTTTCGGAAACGCAGGAGCGAAGCCAGCAGCACCTTCTGGTTTTAATAATGCAGGTTCCAGACCAGCAGCTTCAGCTGCGCAGGTGCAGTCAGCAAACCAGCCAGTACAGCAGCAGGTGCAGCAGCCAGTTTCAGGCTTCCAGACACCGCCTGTTCCACAGCAGTTCATTTCCCAGCCACCGTTTTCCCAGACGCCGGTCCAGCCTGCACCAATGCCTCAGACACCCATCACTCCTTCCTATGCAGCTATGGCTATGAGTTCAGGAAGCGGAGATGAGACAGAGCTTTGGGACGGAACTCAGGGCGGTATGAGCGCTTATCTGGAATATTATGAAAACGGCCAGCTTACCAGGATCCCGTTGGATAAGCCAAGTGTTCTGGTAGGACGTTTAAAAGGCCAGGTGGATTTTGCAGTTGCCAATCCAAAGGTAGGAAAGGTCCATGCGGAATTTATCAACCAGGACGGCCTGATTTATGTAAAAGACTTAAATTCCAAAAATGGAACCTACATTAATGGAAATGGACAGCGTATTGGAAACAATATGCCTTATCCATTAAGCAACAATGACCGTGTAACACTGGCAGACAGTGAATTTACAGTCCGCTGCAGTTCATAACAGACCTTAATAGACAGGATAAACGGGTATGAGACATTTTACATATCAATATGGATCGCTGTCAGATGCAGGAGATGTGCGCAGCGAAAACCAGGATGCCATTTTGTGCTGTACAGGAGAAACACACATACAAAGCTTACAGAATGATGCCGCATTTTTTCTGGTAGCAGACGGCATGGGCGGGCTTTCCTATGGAAGCCAGGTAAGCGCCTACTGCACAGACCAGTTTACAGCCTGGTGGCGTGAGGATTTTTCTCAGATGATACAGGCGGGCAGAGACAGCGATACAGATATAAAAGAACTTTTAGAGCAGGAGATATGGGATATCAACACCCAGATTTATCAGTTTAAAGAAAGGGAGGGCTGCAGATGTGGTTCCACCCTTTCTGCGTTACTGTTGTATAACGGGAAGTATTATATAGAAAATCTGGGAGA
>CAVFER010000050.1:12913-17270 GCA_963621525.1 bacterium
AGCCGTATTTACTGTTTTCGTAAAAATAAACTGGAGCAGCTGACAAAGGATCAGTCTCTGGCAGCACAGCTGGTGCGTGAGAAAAGGCTGACTCCAGAAGAGGCAGAGGATTTTCCTCAGAAAAATGTGCTTACCATGTGTATGGGCATGTTTCAGATTCCTCAAAGTGGTTTTGAAATGGGAGAACTGAAAAACGGGGATATGTTTCTTTTGTGCAGTGACGGCTTTTACGGATGCGTGGAAGAGGCAGACGTAAAAGAGATATTAACGCGTTATAACAGGCAGTATGACAAGGGAAATAGCATTCTCCAGTTTGCAGTAGAAAAGCTTCGCAGCCTGATACCAGAAGGTACAGCAAGGGATAATGTTTCCCTGATCCTCACAGAAGTGAGAAAAGGATAAAATGATAAAACGTGTAAGAGGTGGCATATGTTACAGCCTGGAACAAGATTAAATAATACATATACAGTGGTAGAAGCCATTGGTTCTGGCGGAGGCGGTATTGTATACAAAGCTTACCATGAACGGCTTCAGACCTATGTGGTGGTAAAGCAGGTAAAAGACCGGGTAAAAGGCATTTTGGATGCCCGTGGGGAAGCTGATGTATTAAAAAACATCAAGCACACCCGCCTGCCCAGAGTCTATGACTTTTTAGAGATTGACGGAGAGATCTTTACAGTTATGGATTTTATCCCCGGAGAATCTTTGGATAAAGTCCTTTTAAGAGAACATAAATTCAGCCAGAAAGAGGTATTTACCTGGACACTGCGGCTGGCAGAGGCGTTAAGTTATCTTCATTCTCTTAATCCCCCTGTGATCCACAGTGATATTAAACCGGCCAATGTAATGCTCACACCGGACCGGGATGTATGTCTTATTGACTTTAACGTATCTCTTGCATTTGATCAGGAGATGCGCATGTCCACAGGTGTTTCCGGCGGCTATTCCCCGCCAGAACAGTACCGGGATTTTCCAAGTTATTGTAAATATTTAAACCAGGCCGGCTTTTATAATGCCCCCACTATGACTATGCGTGAGGCAGATGAGACGGCAGCCTTAAATGATGAAACCGTGATCATGGATCAGTCCATTTCAGGGCAGACAGAAAGCAGCATTTCCCAAATGGTAGGCCGGGGTGTAGATGAGCGTTCCGATGTATATAGTCTGGGCGCTACCGTTTATCACCTTCTTACAGGCAGAAAACCGGCGGCTGATTTTGATGAGATCACACCGATCCGGGGACTGGTGCCAGAGATCAGTGAAGGCTTTGCCGCAATCATTGAAAAAATGATGTCACTGGAGCCGGAGAACCGTTATCAGAACGGTGCAGAGCTTCTATATGCCTTAGAGCATGTATATGAGCTGGACAGTGAATACCAGAATTACTGCAGAAAGAACCGCTTCAAAAAGCTTCTGATCGCCGGTATGTTTGCGGCAGGCGCGGCAATGAGCGCAGGCGGCTTTTTACTTATGGGTCAGGAAAATAGAACGGCCTATAACCGAAGTATGGAAAAAGCCCAGAGCCTGATAGAAGCAGGGAAGTTTGAAGAGGCAGGTGACCTGATCCAGAATGCAAGGCTTCGGCTTCCGGAAGACATTCATTCTTATAAAGAAGAACTCTTATGTCTGTTTTCTATGGGTGAGTATGAAAAAGCAGTGTCTTATGGAAAAGACATTTTAGATAATCCTTCTTATATGGTGGAAGGAGAAGAAGAGCAGGCGGCGCTGGGAGATATTTTCTATATTCTGGGCAATGCCTACTTTGAGCAGGAAGATTATACCAATGCAGGAGCATGTTTTGAACGTGCCATGGAGCAGAACCAGAAAAACAGCCTGTATTTCAGAGATGAGGCTATTGTCCAGGCCAAAACAGGCAATGCAGATGCCGGGGAGAAGACACTGGAGACAGCGATCAGCCTGGGACTGGGAGAAGACTCTATTTATATGGTCCAGGGGGAGATTGCTTTCTCCAGAGGACAGTATGAAGAGGCTGTAAACCATTTAAAGGAGTCTATCCAGGCAGCTCAGACCGATGAACTGAGGCGAAGAGCGGTGATACTTTGTGCCCAGGCCTATAAGAGAATGGGCGATGAATGGCTGGCAGATGAAATAAAACTGTTAGAAGAGGCGGAAAATACCTTCACTCTTCAGACATCCATGCACATTTCTGAAATACTGGCAGACGCTTATGCAAGAAAGGCAAAAGCGGACACCAGCCAGTCAGAAAACTATTATGAAATGGCATTGGCCCGTTTTAAAGACCTTTATGAAAAGGGTTATTCCACAGAACAGATGATGGAAAATATAGCTATTCTTTATCAGCAGACAGATCGCCTGGAGGAGGCACAGACTATGCTCCTTGATATGGAAGATAAATATCCAAAAGACTATAAGCCTTACAAGCGGCTGGCTTTTTTAGAGGCAGACAGGCAGCAGAAAAAAGAAAATCCCGACCGTGATTACAGCCAGATGAAAGAGTATTATGACCAGGCAAAGGCCTTGTACGAAGAGGCTGGAAATGACGGGGATACAGAGATGTTGATGCTGGAAAATATGATGCAGGACCTGAAAAAGGGCGGCTGGCTGTAAAAATGGGAGGAAGATCGATATGTATATGCTGACACATATTTCCATAACACCGGGAACACTTCTGTTTTTTGCAGGGATGCTTTTAGTGTTGTTGGCAGTGGTCTTTGCTGTTGTTACAGCGGCTACTGCGGGAAAGAGAAAGGCGCAGATACGGGAACGGATGAAAGAGAAGTATTAAAAACGGGAATAAAATACCAGGACTTACAAGGGAGAAAGTGTATGAAAAAAAGAAGAAAGGCAGCTGGTGTGATACTGGTTTCCTGTTTAACACTGGGTCTGCTTACAGGCTGTGAGAAAAAATTAAGCCTTCAGGAATATCTGGAGCTGGGACAGAAATATCTGTCGGAAGCGGATTATGATAAGGCGGTAGTGGCATTTTCCAAGGCGATCCAGATCGATAAGAAAAACGCAGAGGCAAACCGCCAGATCGCGGCTGCTTATGAGAAGATAAATAAGCCAGACCAGGCAGCAGAGGCTATGTTAAATGTTTTAGTATCAGATCAGGGACAATACGGGGATACAGCACAGTTTTGCCGTTTCCTGGAGCAGATAGAAAATGCTGCGGACCGTGCGATCCTGGGGCAAATGGCTTATGCCCAGACAGGAGATGAGGATATTCTGCCCCTTCTGTTTGCTGCCAAAGGAGAACAGGGGGATTTTGACGGCATAAAGCGTATGATAGAAGACGTTGACCGGGTAAGTGGAATGAAGGATGCTTATCTGGAAGATACGATCCAGAAGTATTATGACGAAGAAGATTTTGACTCCATGAAAGAGCTGTCACAGGTTTTAAAGGAGACAGATCATTGTCAGGGAATGGATCTGGTCATAGAGCTTTTACAGGAATACAAAGAAAATGGGGAAGACGGGATCACAGCGCTTCTGGAACGCTTTTATGAAAATGAAGAAGAACTGCCCCGTATTGATGCAAACAGTGAGTTTTACATTGGGGACCGGGATGAAAATGGCCTTAGAAATGGCTATGGCATCTGCTTTTATGGATCAGGCATAAAGGCCACCAGCCGTATTTACGCAGGATACTGGGAAAATGATCTCCGCTCCGGTTCAGGACGCGCTTATAAAACAGCTACATTCCGCATCCAGTGCCAGTGGCAGGAGGATTATCCAGAAGGAGAAGTAACCATCTTACAGAATGATACCACAGTGATTGGAACACTGGATCATGGTCATGTGGCAACTCCTATGAACCTTTATAAAGACGGAGAATGGGAGGCAGTCCATTGTACAGAGGACAGTTCTAAAAGCTCCGGTTATTCTTTCCAGACGAAACATATGGAAAAGCCGGGAAATTGTGGTCATGTAAAACACCATACCTATTGCTGGGACTGTGTGAATAAAGAGCAGGAGGAAAGAGAATGAGAAAGCAGAGAATTTATGGCAATTTAGGAAAATGTTTATTCCTTGCAGCTACATTATCTTTTACTCTTACAGGCTGTGGCAGTTCTTCTTCAAAGGAGGTTGCTTTAAAAAATGACTGTTATGAGGCATATAAGGAGCTGGATGCAGGAAACTGGGATAAGGCAATCGACCTTTTTTCAGAGAAAACCGGCACAGAAGAGCCGGAATATATTGCTCTTTTAGGTCTTGCAAAGGCACAGATCGGAGCAGGAGACTGGGAAAGCGCAAAAGATACATTACAAAAGACAACGAAAGTTTATCCAGAGGAAGGAACTGCCTTCATTTATCAGGGAGAAACAGCCAGACAGCTGGAAGATCATGATCTGGCAGCAGAAAGCTATTATATGGC
>CAVFER010000050.1:17280-19127 GCA_963621525.1 bacterium
TATATGGCAATAAAACTGGAGCTGGAAAAAACTGGGAAAAAAGAAAAGGAAGACGAAAATAAAGAAGAAAATAAAAAAGATGAAAAGTCTTCCAGAAATTTCCAGATAAGGGATCTGTTTGTGGAAAGCATGGACCAGGTGCAGGATGTCCAGAGGGGATATGGATATGCAAAAGAATTGTATGAAATGGAACCTTCCGATACAAAGATCCTGGAAAGCCTGATGTGGGCAGCAGCAAGACTGGATACAGAGGAAGCAAAAACAGGTGTGCAGGAGGCAGTAGCCGGTCAGTCACAGGAATATATGGTCACAACTTTGATCCAGGCAAGTGATGCTTTAAAGGCGGGCAATAAAGAAGAAGCAGAAAATCTGTTATTTGATGCTTACCATGCAGAGGACTGGAAGGATGCAGGCACTTTGCGGTTTGGTTATCCCACAGGTGAAAAGGGCGAAATGCAGGCAGTAGGAGGCCATAAGGTATTCGGAAAAGACGGGCTTATACTTGGAACATACGTCAATGGAAACTGGAATGGACCGTGTGAAGCCTGGTATGGCAGGATCAATGAATCTTCCATAAACAGAAGAGATATGGAATATAAGGGAAAGCATTATCTCAGTTATTGCTTTAGCGGAAACTGGTCAGACGGAATGCCGGAAGGAGATATTTTATACAAAGCAGCTGATCACAGTGAATATGTGGATTATCCTTATGATCTGTATCAGAATGAAGAAGAGGGCAATATGACCTTTACAGAGGGAAAAGCCCAGGGACGGACGGAAATCAATCGATATGTGGCAAGAGCAGATGAACCTATGGAATACAGCGATACCACAGTCCATGAGTTTAAGGATGGTCAGCCACAGCCATTTTCCGCAGACACGGAAGATGGAACCAAAATGGTATATGAATTGGTCTATTCCGAACAATATGGCTGGACCGAGTATGAGGAGCAGGACTGCGGACATACCTATATCTGGGAAGAATAGATGAAAGGCCGGAGGAGAGGAGAAAAATGGATCCTTATATCATATTAAGGGGGGCGGCTGTTGCAATAGCAGCAGCCGCTTCTTTCACAGATCTGAAAACAAAAAAAATACCTAATAAACTCACTTTCACAGCCATGCCTGCAGGTCTGATATTAAACTTGGTTCTGTTTGGCTTTAAGGGACTGGCAGGAAGCTTTTTAGGTATTTTAATGGGATTTGCTGCATTTATATTTTTTGCCATTGGAGCACTGAAAGCGGGAGATGTGAAGCTCTATATGGCCATTGGGGCTTTTACAGGCTGGCGTTTCTGTGGATACACCATTGTATATTCCATTCTTGCAGGAGGTGTGGCAGCATTCGTTTTTATGCTTTTGCGAAAAAGTGGCAGAACTGCATTAAAAAACCTGAAAAATTATTTCGTGAATATGTTTTATACCCGCCGCTTTTATATGTACCAGCCCCAGGAAGCATCCTCGTACTTTAGCTTTGGCTGCTGTATCCTGGTGGGAACCATTATTACATGGCTGTTGGAGTAATAAATGGTAGAAAAATAATATGGGGAGATGCTGTGAAAAATGAGAAACAAAGTAAAAAGTCTGATAAAACATAAGATATTTTATACTGTATTGCTGGTACTGACGATTCTTCTTGTGTCAGGCTGCCAGAAGAAAATGACCGTTCAGGACTATCTGGATCTGGGCGAAAAATATTTTACAGAAGCCAACTATGAAGAAGCCATCGTGGCTTTCACAAAAGCCATTGAAGTAGAGCCAAAGGCAATGAAAGCATATGAAGGCCTGGCAAATGCATACATAAAGACAGAAAACTACGAAAAAGCCCAGGAAGTGCTTCAAAGTGGA